>CAXHHS010000646.1:0-4580 GCA_964015645.1 uncultured bacterium | reverse complement strand
TCTCGTGGGCTCGGAGATGTGTATAAGAGACAGCTTTTCAACCTTAAAATTCATGATGATGAAACACGATGAATTAAAAAATTTAGCGGCTGCTTATAGCCTGGATGCTCTTGAAAAAGCAGAAAAAGCGATGTTTGAAGCGCATTTAAATGAGGGCTGTGAGGATTGCCATAAACTGGTAAAGGAATTCGGAATGGCAGTAGATTTTTTAGGCTCCGATTGGGATGAAGTGCGCCCTCGCCCGAAATTGAAAGATAAAATACTTGGCCTGGTAGACGCCGAGGACACACCTAATATAAAGGCAGCAGAATCCCCTTTTTTTTTCGTGATGACAAACGAAGGTGATTGGATTTCTATAGAAGAGGGCGTTACCGCTAAAATTTTGTTTGAAGATCGCCAGAGAAAAACCACCACCATGATAGTACAGATGGAAGCCGGCAGCGAAGTTTCCGGGCATCCGCATGATGGAGCGGAAGAATTGTTCATCCTGGAAGGCGACTGTTTCTGCGCCGGAAGACACCTCAAGGCCGGCGATTACCACCGAGCTGCGTCCGGCAGCACTCACGCAACCACGACAACCCAAAATGGTTGTAAGATGATTGTTATTTCTCCGTTAGCGGCGTGATAGAATTCACCACTTTTCCTAAAAAAACAACTCATCCATAAATCCACTTTTCAATTCATTTCGTAATTAGTGAGAATTTGCTCTCGCATTTGCGGGATTAACAGACTGTGCGCGCGGTCCGTTGTTGTCATTAATTTATCAATTATCAGAAAAAATGGAGAATGCCATGAGTTTCATTCAAAAAGTAAATCCCATACAGCTTATTTTTGTTGGGATTATAATGGCCTTATTGGGGTCGCTATCTGTTTACGCCAGCAGCCACCGCGAAGCGCCGTTTATTGCCAACGATCCCCTGGCAGATAATACGGATTTGTATGTATTTCGCTCACCCGCCAACCCAGATAATGTCGTAATAATCGCCAACTACATTCCCCTGGAATTACCGGAAGGCGGCCCTAATTACAGCACATTTGGCGAGAATATTCGCTACGAAATCCATATCAAGAACCAGACGTACGTGGGGCCATTGGGCAGTGCGACGGATGATATTACCTACCGCTTTACTTTTACACAAACGAACGAAGACCCGACTACGTTTTTTAACATTCGCCTCGGCTTGCAAAATTTGAAAACGACTTATACCTGCGAAAAGAGTACCGACGGCGGCAATACCTGGACGACGATTGTAACCGGCGGTGTGGTGCCGCCGAACAACATCGGCCCGCGATCTATTGATGGCGCCGCCGGTTTAAACACCGATTACACTTCCCTGGCAGCCAGCGCCATTACCAGCGCAACCACCGGCGAAACCGTTTTTTGCGGCCCTCGCGATGATATTTTTTTCGTCGATCTCGGCGGCGTATTCGATCTCGGCCAAACCCGCAGCGAATTTGGCACTGATGCCGAAAATCCCAATAATGCCCGCGACGCGGTTGCCGGTTTTAATACCCATGCAATCTGCTTAAGCATTCCCATCAACATGCTGCAAAAGGATGGCAAATCCGCCAGTGAGGCAGCCAACATCCTCGACCCGGATTTTGTTATCGGCGTTTGGGCCTCTGCCAGCCGCCCTCAGGTTACAACACTTTCCACCGATGGCAGCAAGCCAACTCACAGCGGCCCCTGGGTGCAGGTATCCCGGTTGGGAATGCCGCTTACCAACGAAGTCATCGTTCCCATCGGTCAAAAAGATTATTGGAATGCAGTAACGCCATACAGTACAGATGAGCAGAATTTCGTACAATATTTTGCCAACCCGGAATTAGCGCTCTACATGGATGACAGCCAGTTTGGCGGCGCAGTACCGGGGCTTTCTGCACTGCGGGTGCAAAGCATGTCCTACCCGGCTATCGGAACAATTTCCGGTTATACCAATCCCGGGTTTGATTTCCGCAACGGTATGGATGGCGCTTTTGCTGCCGCCGCAATTCCCGGTATCGATTTTACCGGAACGGCTATCGCGGTTCCCACCGGGCCAGCGGCGGATGGTTTGCCGATCCAAACTGCGCTGGTAGCACCGGGCGAACCTCGCCGGGCGGATATTTTGCCGGTTTTTTATTTTGGCGTGCCTAATCTGCCACCCTATCAGCTAGCAACCGGAAAAACCGGCGGCCCGTTAAGTGTTGGAAAACCGTTTCTTCATAATTTCCTGCCCATTACCAGTGATAATGGTGTGCTATACGGTGGCGATATGCTACGCTTAAATATGGCAACGCCAGTAACAGATCGCGGCAGCCAGGATTATTTGATCAATGCTCGCTTCGGACTGATTCAGGCGGCAGTGTTAGGTTTAACCGATCCGGCTTATGCCAATACCGATATTCAATCGATTCCTCACATGGACGGCTTTCCCAATGGCCGCCGCCCGGAAGATGATGTAACCACCATCGAGCTTCAAGCAGTGGGCGGGCTGGTGTTAGCAGCGGTCGGTTTTCCCTTTGACGATGCCACTGCCGGCGATTATTCCGATCTCGCTTCCCCGGCCCTGGTTGCAGAATTAACTTACAATGCCGGGCCGACTGCGAACGATCTTCCGATCCCAACTTCCTTCCCCTTTATGCCCGATCCGCACCGGGGGTATGATTACGCAAAACAGCTAACGGCTGCATCACCGCTGGCGCCAACCAGTATCGGTTCCGGTGTTGGTGTAGGCGTTCCGCAAGGATTTATTTTGGAGCAAAATTATCCTAATCCGTTTAATCCCTCGACAACGATTCAATATCACATCGCAAAAGCCGGTGCGGTTAAACTAACGGTTTATAATACGTTAGGGCAGCAAGTCGCCACGCTGGTAAGCGAGCGCCAAAACACCGGTACTTACGCTGTCAATTGGGATGCTCAAAATCTTGCCAGCGGCACTTATTTTTACCGGCTGGAAGTTGATAATAATTTTGTGACGAAGAAATCGGTGCTATTGAGGTAGGAGTAGCATTCTTCTGTAACTTCTGACGGGAAGCGGAGCTTCATAATTAGCATTACACAGCCCCATAGGGGTAAACATCGCTGTGTAACAAGTAGCAGAACCTTCCGAAGGTTTAAAACCTTCGGAAGGTTAAAAATCAAACACCTCCAAAGATTGGGCAAAACGATGAAGAAAAAAAACTATATTACAACCTCGATCCTTACCGTTCTTTTGGCCGGGTTAATAATGATTTTCCTGAATAAAAAATCTAAATCAATACAAGAAAACAGCTTATTTGAAATTCCAACGATTAGTCCTCGCTTGAATGAAGATAAACCATCCACGGAATTTTCACAATTCGTAAGTGCAGCGAATAAATTTCGCAATTCAATTCAGAATGATCCGGATAACGTCAATAATTACAACGAATTAGCGCAGCTCTTTCTGCAAGAAGCCCGCACTACCGGGAATCATCACGATTATATTCCGAAGGCGGAAATTTTGTTGGATGAAGCCCTGCGCCGGCAACCGGAAAATTTTAGCGCATTGGCCGTAAGCGCATCGGTTTTAATGATTAAACACCGGTTTCCCGAAGCGCGGGTGTTAGCAGAAAAAGCACTAAAGACCAACCCGCACAGCGCTTTTGCTTATGGCGTATTGAGTGATGCTTATTTGGAAATGGGAGATTACGAAAAGGCTATTGCCGCATGCGATAAGATGTTAGCCATTCGCCCTGATTTACGCTCCTATGCCCGCGCATCCTACTTGCGAGAAATCCACGGCGATACGCAAGGCGCAATTACCGCGATGCAAATGGCCGCAGACGCCAGCGTAATGGGACAGGAAAATCGCGCCTGGGCATTATATAATCTTGGCAAACTTTATCTCAAAACCGGCGCGATAGACACTGCCGAATTCATTTTTAACGGAATTTTAGAGGAACGCAAAAACTACTCATTCGCTTATAGCGGGCTTTCAAAAGTGGCGGCTGCCAGGGGAGAATTCCAACAAGCACTGGAGCTGCTTCGCAATGCTTATAGAATCAATCCTGATCATGGGTTTATGGAAGAATTAACGGAAATTTATACCGCGATTGGCGATACTTTTGAAGCGGCGCAACGAATCCCGAAAATACTGCAAGAATTTTATCATCACGAAGAAGATGGTTGGAATGTAAATCTTGAATTTACAAGCTTTTGCACTATTTACAATATCAAGTTAGATGAAGCGCTGGATCGCATTGAAAATGAATATCAATCCCGCCCCGAAAACGTCGATGTTTTAGATGCCTACGCCTGGGCGCTTTATAAAACGGGGCAGGCAGAAGCCGCGCTTCCAATGGTCAAAAAGGCATTGCGCTTAAACACACAACGACCATCTTTTTACTATCACGCCGGAATGATTTTTAAAGATACCGGCCAACACGAACTCGCATTACAATTTTTGGAAAAAGCCCTCCAATCGCCATATTTTCCCACCGAATTGCCAAAAGCCCACATAGAGGATTCAATCATTTCTCTACGCAGCGTTATCGCAATGAAATAAAACTATAGACCTTTGAGGTTTAACCTGTCTCTTATACACATCTGACGCTGCCGACGAGCTTCTTGGTGT
>CAXHHS010000645.1:0-4594 GCA_964015645.1 uncultured bacterium | reverse complement strand
GATGGTAAGCCCAACCAGCAGAGAGCCGGTTAAACACATCATTTGCTCGCCGACCCAGGGCAGCGGCAGGAAGGAGACGAACTCATCGCTTGCTTCAGTAATGTCTTGCTTTAGCAACAGGTTTTCTCCCATCGTCAGCATATTGCGATGGCTGATCATCGCTAACTTGGGAACGCTAGTAGTGCCGGATGTTGTAAGGATAATGGCAGTGTCATCCGGTTTTCCGGCATCGATTTCGCTTTCGAAAATACCCGCATGGGACTGTTCGTGGGTTTTGCCGAGTTCCTGAACATCATGGAAGTTGAGCAAAATAGGCTCATCATAATTGCGCATTCCTTTGGCGTCCCAGTAAATGATCTTTCGCAGCAGCGGAAGATC
This sequence comes from uncultured bacterium, assembly GCA_964015645.1. Lineage (GTDB taxonomy): Bacteria > Calditrichota > Calditrichia > RBG-13-44-9 > J075 > CAXHHS01. The sequence goes on along the minus strand of CAXHHS010000645.1, from coordinate 4,216 downwards.
GCCGGCAATTTCCAGTAATTTATCGACTTGTTCCTGATCTTCTGCCACCACGTAAACCGCATCGGATTTTTCAATGATGTATTTTATCTCCGGCGGATTGGAGTCCTGGTAAATCCCGATTGCCGCACCGCCCAGCGACTGTATCGCCAATTCCGCATACACCCACTCCGGTTCGTTGTGGCCGATGATGCAAACATTTTCTCCCCGTTCAAACCCCAGCGATTTTAATCCCAGGGAAAAAGATTTTGCATACTCGTAAAACTCTTTCCAGGTTACCGTGTGCCAAATGCCAAAATCCTTTTGCCGGATGGCAATTCGCTGGTCTTGCCATTTTAAAGATTTTTCGCGAAGGAGTTTGGGGAAGGTGCTTTTCATCTTGCCTATTCGCTTTGGATTTGGAAAATAGCTGACAATTGAGATTATTTACTAAGTGGTAAATCTGTTTTTGTTATCAGCTTACCGACCGGATAAAGATTGATATCGGTTTCCCAATATTGTGTGCGGGCGTAAAAGAAATATAGACGCGCCCAACGATTTTCAGCCATGCCGGGATTATTTGCAAGCGCTTGCTCGAATTCGGCTTTCAGCCCGGGGTTTTCTGCGATCATTTGGCGAGCCATTTTTTCCATGGTATAATCTTCGGTGTATTCTTTTCGTTCAAAAATATTGTTCCAATATCCCCACCGTAAAAAGGAATCCGGCGCGTTCGGCTCTAAGAGATGCGCAATAACGCGATTGGTTCGCTGGTTCATCAAAATAACAGCAGTGCCTGCCGGGTAAAACCGCTTTTCTTGAACTGTATCCTGCTGAAATGAAGGCAAAAAACGCCCCTCAAACGGTTTTTGGGGCCATTGCACATTTTGGAAGCGATAGCTTTCTACCGCAAGCGTCGTATCGGATCGCAAAAAATTAACCGTTACGCCATGTTCCGCGATTTTATTGATGTGGAATTGCCATTGCGGCGGAATTAAATACGCATAGGGAATCTTCGCCGAGTCACTGACGATTGAATATTCGAAAAAGGGGAGTTGCATTGCTTTTGGTTTATCACTGTATTGCACCCATTTGCCGCCGGAGATGTCGCTATCCACAACTTCGTATTCAACGCCAAGAAACGGCCGCCAAAGCGTATCCTGGGTATTTTGTTGGAAATTTAGCGGGTAAATGTTGCCGCTAAATTGCTCGACAGTAATTTTGTCGGAAAGGCGATTGGCATTTAACAGGCTGGCATGTTCCTTATTTACCAGCTCCAGTATATGAATCATCAAATGATAATTTGCGGTGACGCGAGTTTTATAGTCTTTCAGCATATGAGTTTCTACCAGGAGAAAGGCGCGATTTTGCGCTGCGCCGTAACCGGTAGAAAATCGCGGGCTGTAATATTGGTTTAAATTGAGGCCATCTTTAATATCCGGGCGGCGGTTGATGGAAAAATAGCGCATCATTTTTTGTCCGCTTTCCTTCATTCGTTTATCGAGAAACGGCTCCATAACATCCAGCGTCCAGCGGCGCAGCGGTTCCGCCAAATTATGGCGATACTCGATACCGTAGGTCAAAGCATATTGATGATCCGCGCCGTTGGTAACATGATTATCCACCATAAAATCCGGCAGCCATTGGTTAAAGAATTTTAACCAGGCTTGCATTTCCGGGGATTCCGCTTTCAAAAAATCGCGATTCAAATTGAGCCGCTGGGCGGTTACCCGAAATCCTGTTTCCTTCGGCCCATTTTGATTGATGCGATTGAAGGCGCTGAAATTCTCATGGCCGTCCACATTAAAAATCGGGATAAACAACACTGTCGCTTGTTCCAGCAAGTGAGATAATTTTTTACTGATTGCCAGTTCTCGCATTAACATCAAACTGGCGTCTTTGCCATCCGGCTCCCCGGCGTGAATGCAGCTTTGGAAGAGAACAACGGCGTTCCCGGATTGTTTTACCGCTTCCGGGGTAAAATTACCGTTTCGATCCACAATCACCAGCGGTAAATCGCGGCCTTGCGGGCTTTTGCCGAAAGAAGAATATTCAATCCATTCTGAAGCTGCATCCAGGCGCTGGCAATATGCAACTGTTTCGGCATGGCGCGGCGTTTCCAGGTAATTTGATTTTTCGTAGTACGTCTCCCAATCCGAGTTTTTCTGGGCGTAAATTGAAGAAGCAAAAATGAGAAAAATAAAAATGCAGCGAATCATTACAATCTCCAATAGATTAACAGTTAGCCGAAATTGCTACTTACTTCTATGCAGAAAAAGGTAATGAATCGCAGGAAAATATCCTATTGTTGATTTCTTGACGGTATATTTCTAACATCTTGTTGGCTCAAAACTAGATAATGTTGAGAGGAGATTGTCAATGAAAGAATCATCGTTGCTGATGGTCGACGCAATCATCAATTTAGTATTGGGAATTGGGCTGATATGTTTTCCGACAACCCTGATTCACTTTATTGGTATTCCCATAGCTGATAGCGCCTTTTATCCCAGCATTCTTGGCGCTGTTTTATTCGGGATTGGCATTGCTCTACTTGTTGAACGATTTCAAACCCGCACAGGGATCAGCGGCCTGGGATTAGGTGGCGCCATCTGTATTAATGTTTGTGGCGCAGGCGTACTGGTCATTTGGCTTTTGCAGGGTGGTTTAGAACTTCCTTTGCACGGGTTCATCGTTTTGTGGGCTGTCGCGTTGGCTGTTTTTGGAATCAGTATTTTGGAATTGATTTATTATAAACAAAACCGTGCATCATAAAGCTCATCTGCTTTAGGTCGTAAAAAACAACTTGCTTTTAAATCGCTTACTAACGCCAGCTTAAATAAACTATTTACCTCTTAATATCCTCAAAATTGTAAAGCCTGTTATCAATCGAATTGATTACTTTGTTAGCAGCCTCCAGGCAGTTATTGGTAATTGCGTCAAGAATGACGAATTAAGTTTTTCTTATAACTTAAATTTAATCAACTATTTAAAGGAAAATTTGTTACAAACCTCTCAAGATTGGCATTCCACTTGTTTTATAGATTCGTGAAAGTTGAATAAATCGTAAAGTGGAATGCCAATTTAAGAGGAGAGGCATTATGAAAACGCAATTGTTATTGATCGCCATCGTAAGTTCGTTGTTCGCTTTTAGTGCAACCGGTTTTTCCCAAACCGGAAACGGTAAAAAAATGGGGGTAGCTGTTAACCCCGTATTAGCCCTTTTCGAATGGGGATCGGGAGAAGTTAATTTTTGGAATATCGACAAAAACGCTGAGATCAACATCCCGATTCAGTTTACTCATAACCCATTTTTTGTCGATGATGACAATACCGACGTCACTTATTTTTCCACCGGTGTCAACTACCGCCGGTTTTTTAGTGAAAAGCAAAAAGGATTCTTTTTACAAGCGGGCTGGAAATTCGATTATGGTACGGCTTCCGATGGATTCGAATCCGCTTCCGGTAGCGCTCATTCCCTCCTGTTTGGAATGGGGTTTCGCGTGATTTCCAAAAACGGCGTATTTTGGGGCGCCGGGATTAATATTGGTCGAATGTGGGGCAGCTTAAAAGAGGCGAATGGCGAAATTGCCCGCGGCAGCGGCCCAACGCTGGATATCGATCTATTTAAATTTGGGTATGCCTGGTAAGATAGGAGTTGAAGAAACAGGAGGCGGGAGTTTAACAATCGCCCGGCTTATCGAGCGGGTTTTCATATAGATCAAGAACGTAAGTTCTAAAAGGCGGTAAAAACATCAAATCTGTTTACCGCCTTTTTTTATCCTGCGACATTTTTTATTTCTCCAATCAATTTTACATCGTGCCCGTTTGTTTGCGGGTTAAAGGAAAGCACGTCCATAGGGCAAACCGTCACGCAAATACCACAGCCGATACAAGATGAGGTTTCGTTATCCAAAACATCCTGCTTGAGGGCGTAAGACATCACGTCGATGCCCACCTGGCAGTTGCGGGAGCACTCGTTGCAGGCGATGCATTTATCGTTCGCATGAATATGAAATTTGCTTATACCGGTTTTGACGTAAAATTTCGACATCATTTGCATCAGTTTGGCGAGAGGGCACCAGTAGCGGCACCATACTTTGCCACCAAAAAACGGGTAAAGCGTTACGGGTAAAATTCCCACTAACCAAACATCAACAATCACCGCGTACCATTGCAGCGATAAATCCGCCGCACCGCTAAAAATTCCCCAAATATCCTTTGCTAACATCATCATCGTATTAAC
>CAXHHS010000644.1:0-4597 GCA_964015645.1 uncultured bacterium | reverse complement strand
CCTTCAACCCGGAAACTCGAATCGAATACATTCTACCCCAAAACGCCATCGTGAACTTGAAAATCTATAATGCTCGCGGGCAATTTGTCAAAACCCTTTTTCAAGGCGCGCGTCCTGCCGGGCATTTTTTTTCCGTTTGGGATGGAACGGATTTTAGAGAACAGCCAGTCGCTTCCGGCGTCTATTTTTACCGGATGATAATTGGTCAATTTAGCAGCACGCGTAAAATGGCTTTGCTGCGCTAACCTATTTCCATTACAGGAGGAGACACATGAATTTCAGGCGCTTCAAAAAATCAGATCGGTCCAGACCATTCGGGATTGTCGATTTGGGAATGCCGGAATTTCGGAATATTAGTATCATTTTTATCTTGCTATTCCTTTTTATCGTAATTCCCGTCAACGCCCAGGATTTTACATTTTTCGCCAATCAAATCGCCGGGGAAGGCGGCGCATTGGTGCGAATTGACGTTGTTGATCCCGCTGCCACAACCGGTGATGATTACCAGGTCACCTTTTCAAATCAGAACGACCAGTTTTTTTACACCGTTGTAAACCAAACAACCGGTTCAACAATTATCGAAAACTCTCCGATTACCCAATCATCGCCCATTGTCGAAGGCATTGTTGTATCAATCGATGCGCCACCGAGTTCGGAAATTCGAGATTTATTAGAGGTTCAATATGGAAATACTCCGGTCGATCCGCCGGTGCATATCTTCCGCCCCGGCGACCGGCAGGGAGAAGGCGGTAATAACTCTACCGGGGAATATACATTTGTTGGCGGCGGTGGAAATGGAGGGTTCGGCAACATTTCCAGAAGCGAAGCGAACACTAACTTTTTTGATTACGAATTGCGGTTTGATGGCAATCCGCAAGGGAGAAATAAATTAATTTACGGTTTTACGGGTGATGGTACTATCGATGTTCCCTTTTCTTTGTGGAACATTGGAAGAGGAACGCCGAATGATCCCGCAGATGATTACCAAGTTATCGCAGTTGGTTTTGAGGACAGCGGTAATTTTACAACGTATGATGGCGGCGCTTCTCCTGCCGACGGCGGGTCCGGAACCATGTATGATCGCATCTATTTTTTTGAAATAAATCAGAATGCCGGCGCTTCGGGCGACATAAATGGAGATGGCGCCGTAAACTATGATGACGTTTTGCAAGACATTGCAAATTTCGGTGGGGATATTAGCCCGGCCTTTCTTGGCCGTCCCTACAATGCGGGAGAAGTAATTGCAAGATTTAGCATGGTAAGTTTAAATGGCGATCCCAATTACCTGCCGCCGGTTGGCACAACCATACGAATAACCACCAACAAACTATTATCGGCTAATGATGTTCATGAATTTACCACCCAGGTATTTGAATTCTACACAAACCCGACCGAGTTAAATTTCGGCAGTGTTCAGCTTGGGAATGCGCTTGCGTTATCATTAACGCTTATCAATAATTCGAACAGCGAAATATCCGTTTCGAATATTATAACGGATTCTCCGGGCTTCCAGGTATCGCAAACCGGTTTATCTATTGCACCGGGAGCCAGTGCTGATATTGATGTCACGTTTCAACCCCCATCGGAAGGGGTTTTTAATAACACAATGACCATTACCAGTAACGATGTCTTTTTCCCCCAATATCAACTCGATTTAACCGGGGAAGGCTTGCCGGCAACAACCGGCATCATCAATATTCTTGGACGGCTTGACATTCCGAATATCGGGGTTACGGATGTTTGGGGCTATTATGACGAAACAGCGCAAAAAGAATACGCATTGATCGGCGGCGCCGGTTTTTCGATTGTTGACGTTACCGATCCCGCAAGGCCGGAATTAGTATCACAGGTTCCCACTGTGCCGGGATTTGATGTGAAGGCATGGCAACATTATGTTTACACCGTTAACGGCGGCTCCAGCGGTTTGGGCGGCATTGTTGATATTTCCGATCCTGCAAATCCCCAGGTTGTTGGCTCTTTTCCCTCTTCCCATAATATTTTTATCACTGATGACGGTTACATGATTCTTGAAGTCACCGGCGTTAGGGTATTTGATCTAAACCCGGATCCAACCAATCCCGTATTAATTTGGAATGATGGCTCCGAGGGCCACGATGCGTCGGTAATCAACAATGTTTTGTACGATTTTCATGGCGGAACCGGAACGTTTATTTACGATTTCACCAACCCTGCCAGCCCTTCATTCATCAGTGCCATTCTCGATCCCGGGATCAGGTACAATCACAGTGGTTGGACTTCTGCGGATGGTAATTATTTGTTTATCTGTGATGAATTATCCAATCATCCATCTCCCGATGTTGTCGTTTATGACATCAGCAATCTTAATAACCCGCAGCGTGTCGGCCAATATGCTGACCCTACAGCCACCGTTCACAACCTGTTTATCCTGGGAGATTATGCGGTAACGTCTTATTATCACAGCGGATTTCAAGTATTGGATGTATCGGATCCTACTCAACCAGTTTTGGCAGATCAATTTGATACCTCACCTTTGACCGGGGAAGGGTTTGGCGGCGCCTGGGGTGTTTACCCATTTGCGCCATCCGGGAATATTTATATCAGCGATCAGGGCACCGGGCTATATATCTTCGAATTAAGAACCGATTTGACCGCGATTGACCCGGAAAACAATGTTAATCCGGGGAAATTCACCTTGTTTGACAATTATCCCAATCCCTTTAACCCGGAAACAAGTATTGAATACCAAATTCCCCAAAGCGAATATGTTAAGCTGGACATTTACAACACATTAGGGCAAAAAATTCGCAGCCTGGAAGATGCGGAAAAATTGGCCGGTAGATATGCTGTCGTTTGGGATGGCAAGGATAAGCAAGGGATAAACGTTGCTTCCGGTATCTATTTTTACCAGCTTAAAGCAGGAGATTTTATCGATGTTAAACGAATGCTCCTCGTTCGCTGATAACGGCCAAAGTTTAATCAATGTTTTCTTGACAACCAGTATTGCAAACATTAAATTTGTGGCGCTTTTGTAGTTTATAGCGCCACAAATTTATGCCGGAGTGGCGAAATTGGCAGACGCGCCGGACTCAAAATCCGGTTTGGGTGACACCAAGTGTGGGTTCGAGTCCCACCTCCGGTACCAGATATTAGAAATCGCCGTTTTTCCGTTGGAAGCGGCGATTTTCTTCTTATGTTCTTCCTGTATCATACCATTTTTTAGATTAGTTGTGCATTAACAGCGTTTAATATATACGTAAAGCCGGTCAGTTTTGCGATTTCTGCGTTGGAATAAGAGCAGATAACATTTGCGCCCCTGTCTTTAAGGTTTATAAAAGTTTCGAATATCTGGCCGGCGATCTGACCTTTGACATCTAACCAGAATCGTTCAATTTTGGAAGCCCTCATTAAAACCCGAATTTATAACACGTTCGCTTGTATTCCTTTAATCCTTTGATTTAAAGAAGTTCATTCCTTATTTTATTCAAACAAAATTCCCCAGGGGGTTAAAAATGGCAATACAAAGAGCTTCGATTAACACTAACTGGCCGGCGGAAAATCGCTACCGTGGTTTGCGAGAAATAATTGATGATGTATTAGCAGAAACCGATCCCGGCGGCAGTAATACCAATAAACGAAAATGGATCACCTGGCAGTTTCTCTACATTATTTGGTGGGAAGGTACACGCGCTACCGAACGAGTGCAGCGTGCCGGAGGCCCCGCTCGCGGTTTAATGCAAATGGAACCGGCCACGTTTTGGGATGTTCTGGAATTTTATGTCAGCCGCGACCGCTCGCGTGTACAACTGTTAGCTGGCGCAGCCGATGTCAGTTTTAACGAAATGGATGAAGCGTTAGATGATTTCCGCCGCAATAACCTGGTTAGCGACGGTTCCCGCGGGCGAAACTCCTGGCCCGGCAGCGGGAACCGTCGAAAAGTGGAAGATTGGATGACCAATGTTGACAGTTTTGCATTACTGTACATGCGTTTTTACTTTAAACGATTTGGTCGCCATCGATTTCCCCCGGCAGATAGCGGCGACCTCTCTCGCAATCCCCAGGGCAGCGAGTTTAAAAAAGAATTCTCCAACGGATGGGCCGAGTGGTGGAAACGCGCCTTCAGCAGCCCGGAGGATAGATCGCGCCAAATTCGTAATTTCGAAACCAGGGCACGCGACCTCGATGATGCTTCTAGAGGCGTCGATGTTCCCCCACCGGATGATGGTGGCGGAGATGACAATGGTGGCCGCCCCCCACGCGGTGGCGATCCGGATAGCGGCAACCCTCCCCCACGCGGCGGTGGCAGCAGCGGTTGTTTTATCGCCACAGCAGTTTACGGTTTGGATAGCTGGCAGGTAAATTCGCTGAGAGTGTTTAGAGATGAACGGCTTCTAAAGAATTCCATCGGAAAAATGCTGATAAAAATTTACTATAGAACCAGTCCGCCAATTGCTCGATTGTTAAATCGAACTCCCCGGATTAGAGCCGTCGTAAAATCAATTCTTGATAAGATTGTAAAAAGAGTGAAATAAAAGATGTTGCCGGTTTACATTTTCAGTGGCGTAATTAAATCCCTGTCTCTTATACACATCTCCGAGCCCACGAGACTCCATTGCAT
>CAXHHS010000643.1:0-4607 GCA_964015645.1 uncultured bacterium | reverse complement strand
GTTCTTTTACGCTGACCAGCCCGCTTTGGCTTACTGCCGGTCGGTCATGAAACGTGGCTGTTTCGACAGTTGCTTCAAACCAATATCGAAATCCATTTTTGACATGATTAATCTCGTAAGTAAATGATTTTCCTGAACGAACCGGCACATCCAATCGCTCAATCACTGTCGAATCTCCGGTTGCCGATTCGCTTTCAACCATTAGCCAAAGCTGGTTTGGCTTTATACCCTCGTAGTGCCCTTTTAGAATCGCAGGCTCATTTTTCAGAATTGACAAATCGCCGGAAGCGTTGACCAGGGAAACCGGCAGCGGTGCGTCGAACGACTTAGTTGGATAAAGCACTTTCAAAACAGCTTGCCCAATGGAAGCGGGAAAAATGAACAACAGCAACAACAAAACTCCAAACACAATCAAAAGGCGATTGGCCGGTGCTTTCAAATCTTTAAAAGAGATAATATTATAAAAGTTGGTTTCTTTAAATTTTTTATAGAGTTGTTTTAAAGAAAGGTTTTTAAAGGCAGGATGCAGCGTAATACCTTGCTCTTTGTAAATCTGCAAAAAGTTTATTAGCGAGTCTTGAACTTCCGGATCGTTTTTCCCAATTTTTTTAGAAATTTCGTACAAATCGGTTTCCGCCGGCCAAAATGCACAGCGTAAATTGGGAATTACATTCTTGATTAAAAAGAAAACGGTTAAACCGCTATATAACACCCAAAAGCTAATCCGCACCGGCACGGATAAATTAAAGAGAATCTCAACAATTACGTAAAACAACAATAATCCCAGGGCGTAAAAAAGATATTTTATTGATCCTCGAAGAATGTTGAGAAGATAATAATTTTTGGTAACGTTTAATAATTTATGGTGGGCCGATTTAAATTGCTGGTCAATCCCATCCTTTTGCATATCTCAACCCCTTTTGGCGTCTAAAATATTCGCTGATAATTTTTTTACAGTATGATACAACTGTAACACTATAATGTTTCTAAAAAAAGTAGGCAGCAGGCGATTGGCTGTGAGCAATATTACTTATTGTAACAATGCCCAAAGAAGAATATTCGTTCCCATTTGTAACGCGGCACGGCGGATTTCCGGGGGATCATTGTGGACTTCAGCATCCTCGCATCCATCGCTAATATCAGTATTTAAACTATAGAATGCAACCATTCGTCCTTCGTAAAAAAGCGCCAAACCTTTGGGCGCTCCTCCGTCATGTTTGTGTACTTTTGGCAAACCATTTGGGAAACTATCGTTAATGTGATATATCGGGTGCGAAAATGGCAGCTCCACCCATTCAGCATCGGGAAACACTTTTTTCATTTCCCGCCGAAAATGTTTATCCATACCGTAATCATCATCTGCCCATAAAAAGCCGCCTTTAATCAAGTATTCTTTTAAGCGGCTGGCCTCTTCATCAGAAAACTTAATATTTCCATGCCCGGCAATATACGCAAGGGGATATTTAAAAAAATCTTGATCCAGAATTCCCAGGGTTACCTCGCGTTCGGTGGTATTCGCTTTGGTATTTTGCCGCATAAAGCTGAACAAATTAACAAATGTGGTTCGATTTCCGTACCAATCGCCGCCACCATCATACTTAATCCGAACTACGCTAATTGGTGATTGGGAATATCCATAAAATGAAGTAATAAAAAAGAGGAGAAAAAGAAAAAATCTTGTCGTTACAACAAGATTTGATTTTGCCGAAGTGGTTTGTTTCATAATTGTTACTTCAGATAGTTCATTATATTGTGCAGTTATAAGTTGATCAGGGCATCTGAGCAGACATCTTTTACTATGCAAAATGATTAGATACTTTAGCTCCAAAACCTGGGAATTTACCTCCAAGTTTCTTTATCGTTTTGCCCACAATCATTTTGCCTTTCAATTTACTCCTGGGATGACAAAACAGACAAAAATCTGTAAGAATTCGTGTCATCCGCATTACACAATTTTTCAAGACATCATTTGCCGGAAAGAATCCGCAAATTGGCGGCGGCTTTTGCGGCTGTTTAATCCCAGTTTACTTAACCAGGATCGCACGCCAAACCATCCGACCCTCGTAAAGCCAAAATCAGGTGAATTTAGCTTTTTGTTAATCTTATATGCCCCTAACTCCGGATTGGTTGCAACAATATGTTTTATTTTTTCTTCTACGGACATATTTACTTTATCCAGAATCGTCGGCCTTCTGGTGCCGGTTTGCGGTTGTTCAAACGGCGGTGTGTTGGGCATTTGATGCGAACCCGGGCCAGGCATTTCGGCGGGTGGCGGTTGCTGCGGCTGATGAGCGGGCTGCGCTTGCTGTTGGTGCGGCATTGGCTGGCTTGCTGCCGGCGGGCGTTGCGGCGTTTCTGCAAATTGCGGCGCTGGTTGTGGTGCTGCAGGCCTGGCTGGTTCCTGGCGGGGAATCATCTCAACATACTGAGATTCTTCGAACTTATTAACGGCAGCTTGAACGGAGTCGTAAACATCCAAAATGTGGTGAAATTCCAGCAATTCGAAAATTTCGTAAACATCCGGAATCATTTGCACCAATTTTAAATCACCATTGTTTTCACGAATCTGTTTAATCTCGCTGATAAAAATCCCCCAACCGGCGCTGCTGATGTAATCCACATTTCCAAGATCGATGATGATTTGAAACCGCCCCTGCTTCAACAAACCGTTTAAAGCACGCTCTACTTCCGAAGAGGTAGTGGTATCAATATATCCACCGACTTTAATAATCGAAATCTGGTTTTGGCTACCTGCAACCTGGGTTGAGACTTGAATACCTTCCATTCAATCCTCCATAATTATTGCGAATGTTGTAGAATACGTATTTTAATATCTTTCAATATTCATAAAAGACAAATTAGACAGGATTTACAAAATAAATATGATATGTCTCTCAAAACCGTATTTTTTATACTAAGAATTACCTTTTTTCTGATTATTTTCAGCTATTGCTGCATTGCTGTCGATCGTTTCACTTTCCCTATTATTAAATCCCTCGGCGGAAGTGTCGCTATTTTCATCAATATCTTCCAATCCCGGCAGTTTTTTGCCTTTGGCAGAAATCATTTTTTCCCGGCCTTTAGAGCGTTGCACCGGCGGAACGTTGGTAACAAACGGGTTATCCGATTGCGGCTGATCTTCGCTGCGAAAACCGACCAATACTTCGCCATCGAGGGTTAATAATGGTGTTCCCGGCGGCTTCAGTTTACGTTTGCCGCCACGCTGAATAAATGATTCCCGGCGTTCTTTGGTATTTAGCTTAGCGCGTTTTAGTTCTTCGTAAATTAGCAGCGGTGATATTTCCGTAAATCCATATTTTTCAGTATTTAAGAGGTCGCTAATTTTTTTGGGGCCAAGCTCAGGGTATTCGCGAATAATATCATACATCCGGGTTTTTACTTCGATACTCAAATGCCGAAGCCCCAAATTGGTATACCCGTGCAGCATTTCCCGCAGCAGGTCGTACCCGCCTTCCTGGAACAAGCGTTTGTAGCGATAAAATGTAGTAGGAGAAATGCCATTTTCGCGGCAGGCTTCTGCGACTGTAATATTGTTGTCGGCCTGCACCGTTTCGAAAAGCTGTTTAAAGAGATTCACTTTTACATCGACAGCGGCCATATTTTCTTTGATGGCAACCAGGGTAATATCATCGTTTTGCTCAAAATCGCCGGTAAAATTCATGATATCTTCTTTAATGCTCTTTACAAATTCCACTACATCCAGGTGGCCAAATTTCCGAATGGCAGCGAGGAACCGTTCATCGCCATACAACTCTCTTTGAGGATTCATTGCTTCGGTAATGCCATCGGTGTAGAGAACCAAAATATCATCCGGGTGCAGACGGATGCGGTCGGCGATAACTCTTTCGCCGAATAGTTTTATATCCGGCAGGGTAATTCCTACCGGGAAACCGGATGGATTCAAGTAAAAGGTTTCTTTACTTTTACCGCGATACAGGATCATCGGATTGTGTCCGGCACTGGCAAAAGAAACCACCCGCTCGCGGGAATCCAAGATCACGTAATACATGGTAACAAACATGCCTTTACGGATGTCATCGGTAACAAAACTGTTAACTTTGGTAAGAATATCCGCGGGGTTTTTATTTCCCCGCGCTTCCAGGCGCAAGGAAGTACGAATCATCGTCATTACCAGTGAACCGGGAATCCCTTTACCGGAAACGTCCGCCACGCAAATGCCGATACTGCTATCATCCACTTCCATGAAGTCGAAAAGATCGCCTCCCACCTCTTTTGCCGCCTGGTAATACGAGGTAATATCGTAACCGACGACATCGGGAAAATCATCCGGCAGCAGCATTTGCTGAATTTCCTGGGCGACCTGCAATTCCTTCTGCAAACGCTGTTGTTCAACAACCGTTTGCTGTGCTTCCCTAAATTTTGAAGTCACCTCGTTAAACGCCTGGGCAATTTCGCCGATTTCATCACGGCCATCGATATCGATTTCATCCTGATCCACCTGCCCGCGGGCCACTTGTCGCACCCAATCGCCTAATTGGATAAACGGTTTGGTTATTTTGGTTACCAGGAATGCAATGCCTACCGAGCCGCCGAGCAGCACCAACACCAGAAACAGCATCCACTTA
>CAXHHS010000642.1:0-4624 GCA_964015645.1 uncultured bacterium | reverse complement strand
AAATGGCCTCGAAGCAGTAACGGCGATCAAAAAACAAAAACCTCACCTTATTTGTCTCGATGTGCAAATGCCGGATTTGGATGGATTTGGCGTTTTAAAAAAATTAGATGTTTCTCAGCTTCCGTTCATCATTTTTGTAACAGCCTACGATCAATATGCGCTGCAAGCATTTGAATTCCACGCGCTGGATTATCTCCTAAAACCGTTTGACGATGACCGCTTTGAAGCAGCATTAACCCAGGCTATCACCCAAATTCGCCGCAAAACATTGGCGGATTTTAGTAGCCGGATGGCCGCTTTAATGGCAGATTTTGAGCATGGAAATCAACAAGCTCAAATTGTCGCGGGCCAAAACCAGCCTAACAATCAATACCGGGAGCGATTGGCTGTAAAATCTGCCGGCAGGGTGTTTTTTCTGAAAACAGAAGACATCGATTGGATACAGGCGGCCGGCGTTTATGTCAAACTGCACGTTGGTCGAGAAGCGCATCTGATTCGGGAATCGATATCGAAACTGGAAACGCAATTATCGCCTCAGCGGTTTTTGCGCATCCATCGCTCAACGATTGTCAATATCGATCAAATCAAAGAGTTACATCCCTATTTTCACGGGGAATATATTGTTATCATGAAGGATGGAACAGAACTAAAACTAAGCCGCAACTACCGGGAGAAATTTCAGGCGGTGGTTGGGAATTTGTAATGAAACTCGTTACAAAGCCCCGGCTTGGTAACACACTACACCAGAGGTTCTGCTTCGTCATACTCAACACCAATTAAAATCCTCCACCCCATTACGTCGATAAGCCGTTTGGTTACAGCATTTTCGCTGTTGGTATCATTTTTTCAACTTTCGCACTCCGGGTTTGTAAATATCCCAATAATTGGAATTTGTGTCGCTTAAACCTCCCGGAGGTTCCAGGATGGCGTATTTATTACGCTGAACTATATTGGGGCCTCTATTTTAACTTCAAGCCTGGGCTAAAACCTCCGGGAGGTTTCCAAGTAAAAAGAATGTAACCAACAGGAGAAAACGAATGAAAGAGTGGCTTTTTTTAAAACAAATTTTCAAGCTAAAAAACAACGATAACGAGTTTTCTTTTCTATGTTCTTTATTGATTTCGACATTGCTAATTTCATCCCAGGTTTTCCCACAAACCTTTACCCGGATTACCAGTGGGGATGTCGTAAGCAACGGCGGCAACTCTGCCGGCAGTAATTGGATCGATATTAATAACGATGGCTGGTTAGATTTATTCGTCGCCAATGGCAACGACCTTTCCCAGGCTAATTTTTTATACCTCGGTAGCTCCGGCGGGGAATTTACAAGGATTACTTCCGGGGAAATTGTAACCGATGTTGCTCGTTCTATTGGCGCTACCTGGGGCGATTACGATAATGATGGCGATCCGGATGTATTTGTCACCAATCGCGGAAATCAAAACAACAATTTATATGAAAATAACGGCGATGGTAATTTTACAAAAATCACAGCCGACACAATTGTTAATGATGGCGGCGATTCCAACATCAGCCACTGGCTGGATATCGATAATGACGGCGATCTCGATCTTTTTGTGCTCAATTTCAACCAGGTAAATTTCCTCTATCGCAATGATAATACGGCATTTACCAAAATAACCACCGGCAATATTGTTACCGATATTAGCCCATCCATTTGCAGCATTTGGGGTGATTATAATAACGACAGCTACCTGGATTTATTCGTCGCTAACGGGGGCAGTCAAAATAACTTCCTCTACACCAACAACGGCGATTTAACATTCAGCAAATTTACTTTCAGTGACGGCAACAGCTCTCTTGGCGGCAGTTGGGGCGATTATAACAATGACGGCTACCTGGATTTATTCGTGGCAAATTTTCTCGACCAAAACAATATCCTGTATCGAAACGACGGCCCTCCGAACTTCACATTTACCAGGATTACCAGCGGCGATATTGTAAACGATGGCGGCCGCTCCGTCGGCACCGCCTGGGGCGATTTTGATAATGACGGTGATCTCGATTTATACGCCGGCAACCACACTCAAAATAATTTTTACTATTCGAATAATAATGATGGCTCATTCTCTAAAATTACCAGCGGCGATTTTGTTAGTAATAGCGGCAATACCTTTGGCGTCAGCATCAGCGATTTCAATGGCGATGGTGGATTGGATATTTACGCTACGAATATTAGCAATCAAAACAATCAATTATACCAAAACGATGGCAATGCCGGTAATTGGATTGCAATTAAATGTATTGGCGTGACTTCAAGCAAAGATGCCATTGGTGCAAAGGTAGCGGTAAAAGCCAGTATAAATGGCATCGATCTTTGGCAAACGAGGGAAATCTCCGCCCAGCATGGCTACAACAGCCAAAATGGGTTTGCCGCTCATTTCGGAGTGGCAAACGCAAGCAGTATCGATTCCCTGGTCGTTCAATGGCCGTCGGGAGCAGTTGATATGCACGCAAGCCTGGCGATCAATGAATTTATTACCGTAATGGAAGGGGGCGTCATTACCGGTATTTCCGATCAGGAAGATTTTATTTCGCAAGGATTTTCGTTGCATCAAAATTTTCCAAACCCGTTTAATCCCACTACTGATATTCGATTTCGAATTGCGGATTTCGAATTTGTAGAGTTAAAGATATTTGATATTAACGGGAGAGAGGTAAGAACCTTGTTGGCAGAGAACAAAGCCGCTGGTCTTTATACTGTTACCTGGGATGGCGTCGATCAATTCGGAAACTCCGTATCTTCCGGGGTTTACCTGTATCGAATCGAAACCGGTGGATTGAGCACGACTAAAAAGATGATTTTAATTCGGTAATATTAACTCATTTTGTGCCTGGGTTATCTTGTGCAAAATGAACTTTTGCACTACGATTCTTGTATTCGCTTTCATTTCATACTATTTTATGCCCGAAATGAAGCAAGAAAAATATATTGCAATTCGTGGGCTGCTTCAATCTTGCGATATGTTTTCTAAGTATGTTAACCGGCGATTTTTAATATCGTTGAACAAACACGAATACAAGGATTAATATCACATGCACGTTATAGACGCAATCAAACAAGCAAAACGCTATCTTCTATCTTTAGAAATAACCCCGCCGAACAAGGGAACCAGCATCGATGAATTATACGGCACTTTAGACATGTTAATGCCTTATAAACCGGCATTCATCAATGTAACCTATCATCAACCGCAAGTGGTTTACGAAGAAAAAGATGGAGTGATATATCGCATCCCAAAACGTAAAAAGCCCGGAACCGTGGGGATTTGCGCTTCTATTGCCAATCGCTATCAAATTGATACGGTTCCCCATTTTAGCTGCGGCGGCTTCTCCAAATTTGAAACCGAAGATGCTCTCATCGATTTACATTACCTCGGTTTGCACAATATCTTAGCCTTGCGCGGAGATCCCCCGCAAGGCTCGCGTGATTTTATCCCGGAAAGAGACGGCCACCAGTATGCCAGTGAATTGGTAAAACAAATTACCGATATGAACCAGGGCATTTACATGGAGGAATTGGAAGATCCCCAGCCAACTAATTTTTGCATTGGGGTCGCAGCTTACCCGGAAAAACATTTCGAAAGTCCTAATTTTGAAAAAGACCTGGCAAACTTAAAGCACAAAGTCGAGCAGGGCGCTCACTACATCATTACCCAAATGTTCTTCGATTTCGAGTATTATAAAAGTTTTGTCGAAAAAGCGCGAGAAATTGGCATTACGGTTCCGATCATCCCCGGCATAAAACCGCTTTCTACAATGCGCCAATTGACATTAATTCCCAGCTATTTTAATGTAAATATTCCCCACCATATTGTCGAAGCAATGGAAGCTGCCAGAACCCGTGAGCAAGTTCGCAAAGCGGCGGTTAAAAAAGCAATAGAATTGTGCCAAAAATTAGTCGATTACGGTGTTCCCGGCATTCACATTTATACAATGGGAAAAGGCGCAACAACAAGAGAATTGTTGGATGCGTTAATCGGTAAATAATTTTATTCTCACCGAAAATTTTGAACTTTATGGCAGAATGATTATTCTACCATAAAAAAAGACTAAAACCTTACCGGCATTTCCTCTCCATTTATGCTATTTTTCGCTAAATCAACACCCTATGCGCTATCAGCGAAATTTCACAAAAAGCAAATTTCTTCTTGGATAGTAGTTTATTTTTAGTAACTTGGAGTTTACAAAAAATAAAACCAAAAGGGGAGAAACATTTTGGATATTTTTGATAAGTGCTTCGAATTTACCGCCGCCAACGAATACAAAGATCGTGGCTTATACCCGTATTTTATTCCGATTTCGGAGAATAATGGCCCGCGGGTTAAAATGCAAGGCCGCGATGTTATTATGATTGGCTCTAATAACTATTTAGGTCTTACCAAAGACCCGCGGGTTCAGGAAGCTGCCCAAAAAGCCGTCGAAAGATTCGGGACAAGTTGTTCAGGATCGCGCTTTTTGAATGGAACTTACGAGCTTCACGAAGAAACCGAAGAACGCCTCGCAAAATTCGTTCGCAAGGAAGCGGCGCTGATGTTTAGCACCGGATACCTTACCAATCTCGGCGCAATTTCAATTTTAATGGATCGCAAAGCCGTCATTC
>CAXHHS010000641.1:0-4629 GCA_964015645.1 uncultured bacterium | reverse complement strand
CGGCATACGAGATGCAATGGAGTCTCGTGGTCTAGTAGATGTGTATAAGAGACAGCCCTTTATTCTTGCGATTACTTCCAAATAACCATGTAGATTAATCCGGCTAAACTTACGAAAGACGTTCCCAAAGTAATTGTCGATAATGTATCAAATCTTTGAGTTCTATCCTGGGCATTTTGTTTTTGTTGAGGATTAGATGCGGCAAGGTAATCATCATGGGCATCATCGGCCTTATTTTTGAAATAAAAAGATGCCCAATGCGTTGCAACGGTTAGGGCGAGTAAGGAGAATTTACTTTTCAAGTGTCTTTTGGATACAAATCCCAGGAGTTGCTCATTTGGAATATCTTCCACATAATCATCTCCTTTTTCAAGACGCGCAAGAATCGATTGATTTTCTTTTAGAAGAAACTCGTACGGTTTGTACCCCATTTTTTCGAGCCTGAATAGTTTCCCCTGGTTGTCTTCGAAGGCGATGTAAAGTGGCGTTACTCCAAAAATTGTGGTATCGGATAATAATGTTGCTCCATACGGCACGGAATTAACAAAAACAGGCGAGCTAAATACAACATTTATAGATGTTTCTCGATACGCTTCGATATTAGAGTGATAAATACGCTCCTCAATATTCCAAACACCTTTTTCCGGTGGAAAGACCTCTACCAGATGTTCGCCAACATCCAATTCCAAACTCGCAATCGGTGTTTTTCCAACTAATACGGAGTCGATTCTTACCCAACATCCTTCCGGCTCGGAAATTATTGATATTGTGCCCTTATCCTGGGCAGCGGCAAAGCTGAGTAAGACGAAGAATAAAATTATGTTGATTGAAAAAGATTTCATTTTTTTTCTTCCGAATCGTTTTCCAGGTATTTTTTATTTCCCAACGCAAGCAACATGTCATTTGCGGTGTGAACAATCAGGTAATCATTGTGGATAATCGGAGAGCTTTTCGATGGTCTTCTTAGTGGAAACCTAAACACTTCTTCACCGGAAAAACGGTTTAAGATATACAAATTTTTATCCCATGATGTGGCATAAACATAATCCGGTGAAGGCAGCGGAACAGTGTTTACAATACCACCGGTTTTAAATTTCCAGAGAATATTGCCGGTTTCTTTTTCCAGCGCAACGATCTCATGAGCATTATGCCCAAAATAGATACTATTTTTATACAAGGCAGCGCCGCTATAAATAGCACCGGAAAATTGCCGTTCCCATACGATTTCCCCGGTTTCGATTCGAACGGCGTGCATTTTTCCATTGGTGGAGCCGATATAAACCAGGGAGTCGTCTAACACCGGGTGGGCATAAACGCTACTATTTAAAGCGACTTCCCATAGTTTTAGGCCGGAGGATGCATCAAGGGCGTATAACCAGCCTTTTTCATCAGCAAAAATAACATGTGGCGATTTTATTGCCGGAGAACTATAAATCGGTGCCCTGGTTTTATATTCCCAAATTTTTTCCCCGCTATGTTCATTCGCGCAGATAAATAATGGCGCTTGCGTGCCGAAAAAGATTTTCTCTTCAGCGATCAACGGTGAAGTATTTACATAAGGAAAGTCCCGCGTTGCTTCTTTTTTTGAATTCGTTAAATTCAGCTTTATTAATGTCTTATTGCCCAGGATTGCACCGGCAAATAGATGCTGGTCGTGGATAGAGGGCACATGGTTGATTGCCGGCCCTATTTTGCCATCGCTTATTTTATCACCCGTTTCGGAATCAACAAGATACATCATTCCGCTAATGGTTGGTGCAAAAATGACATTATCCACTGCTAACGGATGATCCGCAATAACGGATTTGATCCTGGTTTTCCAGGCAATATCCAGCGGTGGGTTAACGTTGGTTAATGTAAAATGCTGGCGTTGGTGATTACGCCCGAGGGTTATCCAGTTTTTATCCGATTCGGCGTGTAGTGTAGATGAAGCATCAATTTTGGAAATCTTGTTACAACCCAAAAAAGAAGCGGATAGAAAAATAAGAGCAAAAAGGAAGTAAAGGTAACAATGTTGTTTCATGAAAATTCTTTATCGCCTGTTGGAGAATTGTAAAGTGCTTCAAACCAGATCATTTAATGCTATTTTTAAACGATTGTTCCGATTAAAAATCCCAACCGAAAAAGAATTGGGTCTTCCACCCATTGTCAACCGTTTTGAAATCGGTAGTGCGAGCGAAGTCGAGGCGAAGCACCAGAAAACCACCGAGGTTAAAGCGTAAGCCACCGCCAAAGCTACCCAACATTCCGTTTAAATCGTTGCCATTCCAGGCATTGCCGGCATCAAAAAATAGCGCGCCGCGAATACCGGGAAATACCATCGACAGGAATGGAAATTTAATACCCAGGTAGTCGATAAATGGAAATCGTAATTCATGGGAAGTAAAGAGCACTTTTTCGCCCCGAACTGACCAGCGACGAAAGCCCCGTAAATCCCAACTACCGCCCAAATAATACCAACGGGCATCTTTACCATCGCTGTAAATTGCCAAATACCGCGACGCATAAGTCAATTTCGGCGATAGTCGCATGTAATTACGGAAATCGAGTAACATCGTCCAGTAATTCACTTCCGAGAATCGGAAATCGTAAGTGTTCCCTAACGAGAGATGGTATCGTTGTCCCTCAATTGGGCCGGTGTGCGACCAAAGTGAGTTATCGTGTATGAGTGAAACAAAGTTTGTCGTTAGCCAGGAAAACCGCCGATCCAGAAAGGTTACTTCTTTATCGGAATAGCTTAGGCTGGTTGTATATTCAATGCGTTTAAAGTGGGACAATGGGTGGCTAAGCGAGAAAAAACCACCGATGCGATCTTCAAAAAAGAAATCGTCTTTAAAATTAAAAAACCTTCCGGAGTTGCGAAAAATTCCGTAAGCATGGTTCGTTCTTTTTCCTAAAGAAACTTTGGAAACTGCGAAGTTCATGCTTTTCAGAAGATCGGAACGGGATTGCGCGTTGTTATAAACCAGCACGTAATATTGATCGTTGCCCATCATATCGGTAAACGCAAATATAGCGCCGCCGGTCGTTCCCCAAAACGGATCCTGGCTTACCTGGGATTGTGCGACATCCAAGTTGTATTTTTTCTTGTACTCCTGCTTTGCGATCAGCTTTTCCCCGGATAGCTTTCCGGTGTCCCAATGCTCGTGCGTTAACAGCGGAATGTTTACTTCCTCAACGGTGGCTTCCCCAATTCGCTTTTGCATATCACTAAATTTGCGAATTTGGAAACGGCCGCCTTCGTATACGGTGAAAGCGAGTTTGTCCTCACCCATCCATTCAGGGTCGAATGCAGCGTTGGCAAAGTGCGATACTTTTTTGATGGGAATATCAAGATAATTTTTTTCCACCTCAACTTGTGGTACGGCTTCGCCTGGCTCGGTATCTTCTGCAATCCAAATTTGCATCGATTCGGTTTGGGAGACATCCGCCACCCAAATATTTAATGCTTTCGTGGTATCTCGATCAGATGTAAAGGCGATATGTTTTCCATTCGGAGACCAAACCGGGGTATAATCCTGGTGGCGGCCAACTGTTACATAATGCGTTAAATGGGTTTCCAAATCGTACACAAAAATATTGTAAGCCCATTCCGCACCGAACATGGTGCGATCGGAAGAAAATGCTATTTTTTTACCATCAGGAGAAAATGACGGGGCATTATCGTCATAAAAATCATTCGTAAGTTGAACAAGATTTTCGCTGTTTAATTCCAGTAAATACAGGTCTTTACTGCCATCAAAACCTAACCCGGAAAAAGCAATTTTTTGCTCATCGGGCGAAAAACTCGGCGAAGAAACACCTACTATATCATTCCATTGGAATTTTCGAATGACATCGCGATTCTCAATGTCATAAAGATAAAGCGCGTCATTCTCACCGCTTTTGGCAGAAAAGGCCATTACCCCCTTATTGGAAACATCTATTTTGCTGGAGAAAATATGGAAGGATTCGAAATCGGAACTTCTGCCGCCTTTTACCAGGGTTGAGATTTTATCTTTTTTACCGGAATGAGGAAAGTCGGAAATTGGCTCCGTTACATAAATATTGGAATAGCCGGTTCTAACGCCGACAAATGCCAGTTTATCGCCCTCCGGGGAGTTGTAATATGCCGGCTTAAAGTTGAAGCCATCTTTAACCACGGTTTGGGCAATCATGCGGGAGAAGTCATTATCTTTCAAGTGCGGATAATACTTTTTTTTAAGATGATAAATCCATTCTTGATCGAACTGTTGGTAGGTTTTGCCAACAACCTCCGCAAATACATCCGAGAATTTCGGATATTTCCATATTTTCTCCATAAGCTGGAGAATTTTTTCTTCGCCATAGGCTTCGGCAATGTATTCTAAGATTGCCTGGCCTTCTTTATACATCGTATACGTGCCATGAATTCTATAAATTTGAGAGAGCGGCACGATGTAATTATGGAGAACCGCGTCTTTGATGACCATCTCGGCTTGAGAATCCCAACTGCTCGACCAAAATTCTGCCAGACCTTCTACAAACCACAAGGGAGGAAATGTGCCGTCAAAATTACCATGTTCTTTGTTTGCAAAATAAACTTTTGAGTGCATAAAAACATGCACTAATTCGTGTTGAATAACTTTACGAAAGTGGTTGATATTACCA
>CAXHHS010000640.1:0-4657 GCA_964015645.1 uncultured bacterium | reverse complement strand
AACTTTATTTGAGCGATTTAACTCAGATTTCTCACCCCAGGCCGGGGGTGAGGTTGAAAATGGCAAGAGTTTTTGTTACCTGGCCATTATCAGATTTCTCACCCAAGGTTTGGGGTGAGGTTAACGCTACTGCTCAACGAAACCGATTGGAAACTTCCTTCTCCCATGAACTGGAAAAAGCTGTTAGAAATTTCGACGATTGCGATTATTGTTTACCTGCTATCTCTTGTTTCCAAAACATTTATTCCGGCATTTGAAACGCTGGAATTAAAAATGTTAGATTGGCGCTTTAAATTCAAAGGCGTCCGTTCTGTAGAAAGCTCTCCCATCGTTTTAGTTACCATTGATGATTATTCCTCCGAAGCGCTTCCCGAACGCTGGCCCTGGCCGCGCTCCTATTATGCTCACGCCATCGAGAACCTGGAAAAAGCCGGCGCAAAAGCAATTGGCCTGGATTTAATTTTAGACAAGCCGGACCCTACTCGCCCGGAGCATGATGATATTCTAACAAACACTCTTCGCGCTTCCGGTAAGGTTGTATTGGCGCGAAAGCTGGAACAGGATACCAGGTTAAACACCTATTTTTTCCTGGTAGATCCGGTGCAAGAATTTAAAAATGCCACTGATAGTAGCCTGGGATTAGTTTCCATCGAGTCCGATGGCGACGGCATTTATCGCCGCTACCCGGTTGCCCAGGAGCATAACAATAATCACCTCACCTCTTTCGCTTTAGAATTAATCAAAAAATATAAAAATTATGGCGAAAGTATTACCGTTCAAAAAACGCAGGATGGATTTATCTTCGGTGAGTTTTATATCCCCAATTACGACGGCTCTAACATGCTGATCAACTATGCCGGGCCAAGCGGCACTTTTTCACATTATTCCTTCGCCTCGGTGCTGGATGATGAAAACATAAATTTGGGAGAAGAATTCGACCTGAATTATTTTAGCGAGCATATTTTACCCGGCCAGGTTTTTAGAGATAAAATTGTGATTATCGGATCGACGGTTGCGGAGCATCATGATAATTTCCCCACACCGTTCCTGGAATACCAGGCAACCGCCAGCGAAACCGCCGGGGCAGAAATCCTCGCCAACGCCACCGATACGATTTTAAATAATCTCTATTTTCAATCGCCCACACTTACCTTTACCTTGATTCTGACCGGCTCTTTGATTATCCTGATATTAATCCTGAGTGAATTTTTACCCACGCTCTGGGCGACCATCGCCACCACTGCTGTGGTGATATTGTATGGAATCGCATCATTTTTCCTCTTTTCAAAACTTCTTTTTGTAACGGAGATTGTGTTTCCGGTATTTGCCATGTTTTTTGCGTTTATCGCCAGCAATCTCTATAATTACGTGCAGGTGGAGCGGGAAAAGAAGATTATCATGGGCGCCTTTCAACATTACGTGCCGGCAAAGGTGGTTCAGGAGCTGATCGAAAATCCCGAAAAACTCACCCTAGGCGGCGAAGAACGGGTGATGACGGTTTTATTTTCCGACGTCGCCAATTTTACCACCATCTCCGAATCGTTAACGCCGCGGGAATTGGTGATGCTGATTAACGAATATCTCAGCGAGATGACTGACATCATTTTGAAATACGACGGCATCATCGATAAATACGAGGGTGACGCAATTATGGCGGAATTCGGCGCGCCGATTTTTTATGAAGAACACGCCCTCTACGCTTGCTACGCCGCCCTGGAAATGCAGACGCGTTTGAAAGAGCTATCGCGCGGCTGGCGGCGGGAAGGCCGCCCGGTGTTGACCTGCCGCACCGGTATCAATACCGGTAATATGATCGTCGGAAATATGGGGTCTAATAAAGTGTTTGATTACACGGTGTTAGGCGATGAAGTAAACTTAGCCTCTCGCCTGGAAGGCGCCAATAAACCCTTTGGCACCAAAGTAATGATTAGCGAAACGACGCTAAAAATGGTGGAAAATGCCGTCATCACTCGCCCGCTGGATTTGATTGTGGTGAAAGGCAAGAGCAAACCGGTACAAGTGCATGAGTTGATTGGGCGCCGCGATGAAAAATTAGATAACCTGATGGAAAACGTCCTGCCGATGTACAGCACTGGAATGGAATGTTACGAAAACCGCCAGTGGGACCGCGCTGCCAGCTTTTTCCGCCAATGCCTGCGCCTCATCCCCGACGATGGCCCCTCCAAACTCTACCTCCGCCGGGCAGAAGAATTCGTGAAAAACCCCCCGCCGGTGGATTGGGATGGGGTTTACCAGTTAAAATCGAAGTAGAAGTGTTTGACGTGTTAGAGTAATCGTATGGTAAAGTGGTTTCGTTTCTCTCAAAATGCGGAAAATAACGTCGCAAATCAGCCGCGCCGTTTTTTGCATCGGCTGAATTTGTCTGGTTATGTTCATATTTCTCGCAAATGTTTTTGAATGTTTCCATGTCTCACAATTGCTTCAACCTTTGCCTTCATTCCATCCTGAAAATCGATCCTTCCACAAAGTACTAGTGCCAGATCCTCGCCAGTCATTAATATTATGCGAGGTGAGTCACCTGAATACTTTTGTACTGCATTGTCTTCGAATCCGTTTGCAGCTATGAATAGACCTCTTGTACTCTGCGCTTTGCCTCGTATTTTCCCGTCAAAAACAGAAAGAGAATCCTGTGTTATTGGATCCTTTTCCCATTTCGTCTCTAGCAAATAGTCAAATTTTTCATATCTCATGTGACCGTCTATTTGTTCACCAGGGTGCCGATAGGGTCTCTTGTACTCCATTTCATTTAATTCAAGCAGATCGCAAAAAAGATCTTCCAAGGCATAACCTCGTTGTTGATTAGTCATCTCTGTTGTTGAGAGAAGTTCTAAAAATCGCTTATTCAACTCCTCTAATCTTTTTCGATAGTGCTTACTTGCCTCAGTAGCTTCCTGGTATTTCTGCTTTGATTTCTCTCGCTGTCGCTTTTCAAGTTCTTTCTCAATAGGATCGTCACCCACAATTTCTCGAAATTCTCCGAGCAGACGTTTTGCTTTTTTTGCATCGGGAACATCGTCATCTGCTGCTCGACTCATACGATAGAAATTGGAAACGATGGAATTTATAACTTCTGAATTGTTCTGATCCTCAAGTTCTCCAAGTACATTTCTCATAACATCATATTTAGTGTAAGCACTTCTGGGATACTTATCTTGCATCCGCTTCGAAACGCCGCAATAATCAAGAAAGGTATAGAAGCTATTCCAATACTAAAAGCAGGTGCCAGCTAATTCGATTAATTTTTGCTTAGTGTTGTAATTTAATTTCGCCATTAGAAATTAGATTATTTGCAAATGAACCTAACAAGAAATTATATAGTTTCTGAATATCTCCAATATAACCCCAGTTAATACTTGATTTCAAGGCTCTTCTCAAGTAAAATCTAACGCTATAACATGCATATTGTAATGTTTTTCAAAAACTCTATATCATTCAGCGACTCGAATGACAAACCGCCTCCGCCTCCATCTCAACCAAATACTCCTCCCCAATCAACGTCGCTTGAACCAACGTATTGGCCGGCAAAATATCCCCAAAACGCTCACCGTGAGCGCGGGCGATGGCCTCCCAATCATCCAAATTATGCGCGTAAATCCGCGTTCGCACTACATCCGCCAACTGGCTGCCGAGGGATTGGAGGGCGCCTTCAATTTTATCGATAACAAAGTGGGTTTGTGCGGCAGGATCGTTGCCGCCAATCGCGCGGCTGCCGTGAGTGGCGGTAGTGCCGGAAACCAAAATACGATTACCCTTCCGTACTGCCCGGCAATACCCGGCAATCTCTTCCCAGGGCGTGCCGCTTAAAACGATGCTGCGGCCATCGGCTTTTGGTTGCGCAGGGTAGGGGGGAGGAATTTCTTTTAAATGATGGCTGAGATCGCCGGAGGCAGTCAGAAAGGGTGGTTTGCGATATTCATCGCCGCAGTCGCCGGGGATGGGGTTCAGTGCGGAGAGCGCCTCTTCGATTTCCGCTTTGTCTTGTTCGTCTAACGAAAATTCGAACAGGCGAAGGTTATCCTCGATATGGGTGCTTTTCCCCAATCGCGCGCCGATAATAACACCTCCGACTGCCGGCTGCTCTAAAATATAACGGCAGGCGACATTGGCCATTGAAACATTATGTTTATGAGCAATTTTTTCGATAACCGCTAATAAATATTGTAACTTATCCCACCCACCGGCGGCGTTGATAAACCGCCCGTATTTCATTTGCGACCAGGTTTCCAGATTCTCCCAATCCGGTTCCGGCTGGTTCAGCCAGCGTTCAGTCAGAAAACCGCCAGCCACTGTTCCGAATGCCAGCAGCTTAACATTGTGCTGCAAACAAAGATCGGTCATGCCCTGCCGTGCGCGTTGATCGATCAACGAAAAACAGACCTGGTTGGAAACCACCTCGATGCCGCTGTTCGCTACAATCCGCAAGTGGGCAGTATCGAAATTGGTCAATCCCAGGTGGCGGATCAAACCTTCCGCCTTCAATCCTTGCAGCCAATAGAGGCAATCCAGCCAATTGGGATCGGCGTAATTCCAGGCGTGGAATTGCAGCAGATCGATACAATCGATTTGCATACGGTCGAGCGAACGCTGTACCCTGTCTCTTATACACATCTGACGCTGCCGACGAGCTTCTTGGTGT
>CAXHHS010000639.1:0-4662 GCA_964015645.1 uncultured bacterium | reverse complement strand
GGCATACCCGATGCAATGGCGTCTCGTGGGCTCGGAGATGTGTAGAAGAGACAGCTTTTAAGCCCGAATATTGAAAATCACCATCTTTACCACTCGGGCTTAAAAGCCCTTGAATTTATTGAGGTGCGCTAATTTCCCCCGAGCTGAAGCTCGGGGCAATTCAATTACCCGATTAATTATTCAAAGCCTATCAGGCTGAAATTTTCACACTAAAGCGTGAACTACGGGCCGATCTTCGTTATGCAAGAGAATATCTACAAACGCAACCTCTTGGTTCCTTTCCTTAAAATCGTGATCGATGCAGTCGCCATCGAATGGGCAATTTTGCTCTCCTACTATATTCGGTTTAAGCTGCCAATTAGCGAGATTTTCCCATTTATTGCCTATTACGAGCCGCCATCGATTGTAAACTACGTGTATTTCTCATTCATCATTGTAGGGATTTATATTATTTTATTTAGCTTCTTTCATGCTTATCGCTCGCGGTTTTTTACAACATTTCCCCAGGATATTCCGGCGATTTTTAAGGTGTGTCTGTTGGGAACCTTGTTCGCGATGAGTGCGGCTTTTCTTTATCGAGGATTTTCTTACTCGCGAATTGTGTTCTCGCTAATCTTTGTAAATTCCGCAATTTTTCTTTTAATCGGCAGATTTGTATTTCACCAGGTTAAAAAACGATTTTTTCTGAAGGGGTTTAATGCGCTCAGGATCAGCTTGGTTGGTTCGGCTGACAATTTAAAGCACATTTATAAACGTCTAATTTCCAATCTAAATTATAATTTCGAAATCTGCGGTTACCTTTCCAATGCTGAAATAACGGAGCTGCCGCTTCCTTTCATTGGCGATCTCGACAAACTAAGAGAAAATGCTCTATACAACGACATAGACGGGTTGGTGATTTCTTTCAACCAGCAGGACCACCAGCATATTTGGCAAATTATCAATACTGTGGAAGGCAAAAATATCGAACTGTTTTATGTGCCGGATATTCTGGATATTCTTACATCCAATTTTAACGCGCTGGAAGTTGGCGGCATTCCGATTTTGCAATTAAAATCGTTTACGCTTTCCGGCTGGCAGGGGTTTATCAAACGCGGCTTCGACATAGTCGTTTCCCTGTTAGGATTAATTTTTCTGTCGCCACTATTTTTGTTGATCGCGATACTCATCAAACTCTCCTCCAAAGGCCCGGTGTTATATAAGCAGCAGCGTGTAACAATGAACAACCGGGATTTTATGATGATTAAGTTTCGCACTATGCACGTAACGCCGGAATCGGAACAAGGACTGAGAGATGTAGAAAAAAATGATTCCCGCGTTACTACTATTGGCCGGGTACTGCGGCGTACCAGCCTGGATGAACTACCGCAACTTTACAATGTGTTAAAGGGGGAAATGAGCCTGGTCGGCCCTCGCCCGGAACGACGGTTTTATGTCGAGCAGAATCTAAAATCGATTCCGCGGTATTCCGAGCGCCACCGGGTTCGCTGCGGTATTACCGGCTGGGCGCAAGTTAGTGGTTTGCGGCAGCAAAACACCTCTTTGGGTGAGCGCGTCCGCTACGATCTTTATTATATCGAAAACTGGTCATTATGGTTTGATTTGAAAGTCATTATGATGACCTTTGGCGAGGTGATCCGGGGAGAAAACGCCTATTGATGGCGAATAACAATGTGCAAGCCTAACGCGCCCAAAAACCACCAGGCGATATTGTTTTCCAAATCCGTCCAGTAGCATTGAAAAATTGCGGCAACCATAATACCGGTAATTGCCAGAATACTGCCTAAAAGCACTTGCTTTTCGAATTCAGATATATTCGTTTTCCAAAACGTTTTTAATGCGAAATAAAACCAACAGCCCCACACCGATAGCCAGCTCAGCATGGCAAAAATGCCACTATTTACGGCAACATTCAGATAATCATTGTGGGCATGGCCAGTAGCATCATGAAAGCCGGGCACTTTATATTTGAAAAATGATTGTTCAAAAAATCCCGGGCCGGTTCCCCACATCGGATTGTCTTCAATGATCCTTAAAGCTGTTTTCCACAATGTCAGGCGGTTCTCGTTTTGGCTGACATCAAAAATACTGGTGATTCGGGTTTGAACTTCCGGTGATAGCATCGCCGCAATTACACCAATTATAATCATAGTGATAGCGGCATATAGAAAAAGTTTACGGTTTATCAACAACGTTCCCAGGCCAACTATCACTAGAATGCCAATCCAGGCGCTTCTTGCTAATGTGGCAATTAAACTTAGCAATACAATGAGTGTAATCGATAAGTAGATATATTTTTTGCGATTCCAGTTTTTTTCTGCCAGAAAAACCCCCAGGATCAGTCCAAACCAAAGCAATTGGCTTCCGGCAAAAGTTAAATAATGGCTAAAGCCGCCACTGGCGCGATAAAAATTTCCAAACAGGGATAATTCTTTCCCGCGGAAAATATCAAACCCTACAAAAAATTGAATGATGCCATAAATACTGATAACAACGACCGAGAGCAGCAGCTGATGTAATGTTTTTTCCAAATGTGCCGACCACAATAAAGAGCCGATTAAAAACGGGATTGTGAGCACCACCCAATCTGTTTGTAATAAAGCAGCAAGGGAGAATGTTGCTTCAGGGCTTACCAAAGCAGAAATCGCTCTAAGAACAACATAAATAGCAATAAAAATAAAAATCGGATGGGTGATTTTCGGTAAACTTTTTACGCGAATCCAAAGTAATATGACCATGCACAGCACCAGCCCAAGGGCGATTTGCATGGCCGCTAAAGACCAGGGTAAAACGAGGCAAAACAATCCTAAAAAAAGGTGAAGAGTTTTTGTTAGAGTGTCTTGCGAATCATGTGTGGAGGTTTTGTTTTTCAAATCCATTTTGCAAAAAATGGTCGGTTAATTTTAGCGGAGAAGATGGTTTGGATAAGTGCTCTTACGTTGACTTGTTGATGACATTGTTCAAAATTAAAAATTCAAAAATATATATAAGTTTTTTTGCGATGGAAACAAAAAAATAATTTTGTAGTTGGAAAAATAGCAATAATTTTTTATAATTAGGGGCTAAAAATAGTTGTAAATTGGAGAATTAGCTTCAATTCATAAAGAGGGTTTTTATATGTCGTATCATAAGTGTGCTATCGAAGGTTGTCCGTTTAAGCCGATTTCTTTTACCCACTACTGCTGGCAGCACATCCCGGATAAGAAGAGTTATCTGAAAAAACTTCGGGGCAACATTGAAAATTCCGTTGCACCGGTAACCTTAGATAAGGTAGTTTTGGAGGGTTTTGATCTTTCAGGGTTGGATTTAAAGAGCGCTTCATTTATCGGTTCCGCTTTTATCGATGTCGATTTTACCAACACGACGATGACAAATGCGAACTACAAACGTTGTTTTTTCTCCGGATGTAAGTTTCACCATTCTAAAATGGTTCAAGCAACATTTAGTGGTGCAACAATTGTGAATACGGATTTTCTCGATATCGATATGTCGCTGGTAGAAGCAAATCTGCTGAAGCTGAAAAACTGTCGCTTCGAAAATCTCTATATCAAATCTGCTGATTTGAAGAATACGTTCTGGAAAAATGTCGAAATTAAGGGCGCCCAAATTACTGATGGAAATTTTATGATGAGCTATTTTGATGGCTTTCATGTAAACGACAGTAAATTGGATAATGCGCTCTGTTCCGGCAGCCAGTTTTATGACAGCAGTTTTGTGATGAGCGATTTGATTCAAGCGAATTTTATCGGCTGTATTATCGATGAAGGCGAATACAAAACCTGCCACCTGCGCAACTGCCGGTTTGCTACTGCAATTATCCGCGAAACCATTTTCGATAATTGCAAAATATCGAAACCGATTATGCGAGAAACGCAAATTATTGGTGGCAAGTTTTTGCGCTGCAATATTTCGAATCCCAGCCTTCAGCGTGCGGTGTTGATTCATAATAATTTGAATCTCAAAAAGCTGGCAAACGCGAATACCGAAGGTTTGGTTGTGATGTAAAAAATCGGTTTAAAATTCGGACCCAATTTAGAAGGCCATCTTACAGAAAGGTGGCCTTTTTTATTGTAGAATTTGAGTTATGGAAAAAATCATCTTCGTTTACAATGCCGATAGCGGCTTATTCAATACACTGAGCGATTTTGCCCACAAAATGATCTCTCCCAAAACTTATTCTTGTAATCTTTGCGCGATTACTCATCCTTTTCGAATGAGCAAGGATTGGAAAGCGTTTATAGAAAGTTTGGCAGTTGAAATTGAGTTTTTACACCGGGATGAGTTAGATAAAAAATATGGGATTACTAAAATACCATTGCCGACTGTTTTTAAGTTGGAAGGCCGGAAACCGGATTTGTTGATTCGCGCTGAGGAAATCAATCTCTGCAAAACGCTGGAAGATTTGAAGGCGCTTGTATTGGCTTATGCCGAAGCGGGTGAGAATCTCTGATTTCCGGGAAAACACGCTGTTGCAGATTCTTTTTTAACCACGAATTTCACTAATGTTCACGAATTATGAACTGTTTATAATTATGTATTGAAAACTAATTCGTGTGATTCGTGGTTTATTCTTAATTTGCAATATCTGCAAAGCCGGAATTTCAAAAGTTGGGCTATCCCGTCAACATTTCAACACCGGTCTCTTATACACATCTCCGAGCC
>CAXHHS010000638.1:0-4670 GCA_964015645.1 uncultured bacterium | reverse complement strand
ATATTAAGGATTGAAATTATGTTTAAAGAGTATTCAGGCAAAGCTTCTGTTACGAACATTGAAGAAGAAATACTGAACTTTTGGAATGAAAATAAGATTTTTGAAAAAACGAAAGAGCTTCGAAAAAATAACCCGCCTTACATCTTTTATGAAGGGCCGCCAACGGCAAACGGTAAGCCCGGAATTCATCATGTTTTAGCGCGAACAATTAAGGACATTATTCTGCGCTTTAAAACAATGACCGGCCATTTTGTACCCCGCAAAGCCGGATGGGATACCCATGGATTACCGGTGGAGATTGCTGTAGAAAAGCAACTCGGCCTTACTCAAAAAAACGAGATTGAAACCTACGGCATTGCCAAATTTAACAAAGCCTGCCGCGATTTTGTAAATCACCATATCGAAATGGACAGCGGCTGGCGCAAACTAACCGATCGAATGGGATACTGGTTAGATCTCGATGATGCGTACATCACTTACAAAAACGAATATGTCGAATCCGTTTGGTGGGCGATCAAACAAATTTTCGATAAAGGGTTGATTTATAAAGATTTCAAGATTGTGCCACAATCCCCGACAATCGAAACACCGCTTAGCTCTCACGAGCTTTCCCAGGCATACAAGGAAGTGAAAGATCCCAATTGTTATATTAAAGTCGAAGTTGTCTCTTCACCGAAAGAGTCGATAGAAAACGCCCAATTGTTAATTTGGACAACCACGCCCTGGACGCTAATTTCCAATGTCGCTGCTGTCGTTGGAGAAGATATCGATTATGTTCTGGTAAAGAACACTCGCACGATAAAACACGATTCCGAATCGAAAAAAATTGTTGATCTGTTGGTGTTAGCGGAAGCCCGAATTGTAACGCTGGATGGCGAAGTGGAAATTTTAGATGCCTTTAAAGGCAAAGAAATTCTCGGTACCGAATATCAGCAAATTTTTGATTTTCTAAAAATCGATCGCCAGGAATACCCCAACGCGCTCACGATACTCGCCGGAGAATTTGTCTCCACTGAAGATGGCTCCGGCATCGTCCACATGGCCCCGGCATTCGGGCAAGATGACTATGATATGTCAAAAATCCACAATTTACCGGTGCTAAATCCAATAACGCCGGGCGGAAAGTTTAAAGAAGGTGTCGGAGAGTTTTCGCATCGCCCGGTAAAAACATTTACCTATGCCGATGGCCATACCGAAACCGGGGTGGATAAAGATGTTGTTATCTCCCTTAAAAAAATGGACAAAATCTATCGTGCTACTAACGATTATGTTCACAGTTATCCCCATTGCTGGCGCACGGATAATCCTGTAATCTACTATGCCCGCGAATCCTGGTTCATCAATTCCCCGGCTTATAAAAATGAGCTGATTTCGGAGAATAAAACCATTAATTGGCAGCCACCGGAAATTGGCAGCGGCCGTTTTGGCAATTGGCTGGAAGATGTAAAAGAATGGTCGCTGTCCCGCGACCGTTACTGGGGAACGCCCCTTCCGATTTGGGTTAGCGAAGATGGGAAAGATATGCTCGCTGTTGGTTCCATTACGCAATTAATGGAAGGGCTTTATGAACATGACGATGGCAAACGGGTTCCAATGTCGGAAATGGAAAATGAACTGGATTTGCACCGCCCGTTTGTCGACCAGGTTGTTTTTGAAAAAGATAGTAAAACCTTCCGCCGAACCCCGGAAATTATCGATGTCTGGTTCGATTCCGGATCAATGCCCTTTGCCCAATATCATTATCCGTTTGAGAATAAAGAATTGTTTGAAGCGCATTTCCCGGCAGATTTTATTGCTGAAGGTGTCGATCAAACACGAGGTTGGTTTTACACGCTTCATAATATCGCGACGGTTGTATTCGGTAAGACGTCATTCAAAAATGTTATTGTGAATGATATGGTGCTGGATAAAAACGGCCAAAAAATGAGCAAAAGCAAAGGCAACATCGTATTTCCGTTCGAGCTTTTCGATACCCACGGTGCGGATCCGACTCGCTGGTACATCATGGCGTCCAACAATCCCTGGCTGCCAAAACGGTTTGATGCGAAAGGAATTGAAGACGTCAATCGAAAATTTTTCGATACATTTTTAAACACTTATACGTTTTTTGCACTGTATGCCAATATCGATCAATTTGATCCGGCATCGGAAGCGCCGCCGTTGGAAAACCGCCCGGAAATAGATCGCTGGATTATTTCCCGGCTCTATACAATTGTAGAAAAAGTATTTGAGCGAATGGAACATTATGACATCACCCATGCTATTCGCCCAATTGGTGAATTTATGTTGGATGATGTTTCGAATTGGTACGTACGCAGAAATCGTCGCCGTTTTTGGAAAAGCGAAGATCAC
Source organism: uncultured bacterium (assembly GCA_964015645.1). GTDB lineage: Bacteria > Calditrichota > Calditrichia > RBG-13-44-9 > J075 > CAXHHS01. The sequence goes on along the minus strand of CAXHHS010000638.1, from coordinate 2,318 downwards.
GAAGATAAATCCGCCGCTTACCACACATTATACGAGGTGCTGTTAACCATCAGCCAAATTACCGCACCATTTGTTCCATTTATCTCAGAAGAAGTCTATCAAAATCTACGCACGCCCGACATGCCGGAAAGCGTTCACATGTGTGATTTTCCGGTTATCGATGCTGCAAAACAGCAGCACCGCGATGCAGAATTGGAAAGCCGTATGGAGACCGCCCAGAAAGTTGTCAAAATTGCCCGCGCGCTGCGAAATGAAAGCCGGATTAAAGTTCGCCAACCGCTTCAAGAGCTTGTCATTTCTTCTGCCGATAAAACTGTTTTGAGCGACGTTCAAAAAATGGCTGAAATTATAAAAGAAGAAATCAACGTTAAATCCATTACGGCAGTCGATAAGGTTGATGATTTAGTTTCGCGGTCTGCGAAACCGGACTTCAAAAAATTAGGGCCTCGCTTTGGGAAATCGATGAAAGATGTTACGGTAGCAATCCGAAATTGGAGCGATGAAGAAATCAAACAGTTGGAATCTGAAGGTGCTGTTTCTATTGAAGTTGCCGGTAAGCCGGAAAATATTCAATTGGAAGAAGTAGAAATTGTTGACGAGCCGAAACAAGATATTATTGTTGCCCGGGACGGCGATTTAATCGTCGGATTAAATACGGTTATTTCTGCCGAATTGGAAATGGAAGGCATTGCCCGTGAATTTGTCAACCGCGTTCAAAATCTGCGCAAGGAATCAAAATTGGAAGTGCAAGATAGAATTGAAATTTATTTTGATGCATCAGATAAAGTTACTAAAGCGACACAGCAGATGTCGGCTTACATTATGTCCGAGACATTAGCAGTAAAGTTAAATAACGAACTTGTGAATGGCGGAAATTCATTTGACGTGACAATCGATACCGAAACATTTCCGATTTTAATTAAAAAGGTAGAATAACAAGAGTAATAAATACATTTTTTTGCATTTTGAGTAAATTCTTTTGATTAAAAAGTCCTAAATCGTTAACTTGTTAAGGTCATTGTTTTTTATGAAAATGGCTAAATAAAATTGTTTACATCAGGGTAAAAAATTTTTATATTCGGGCTATTTTTACGCTTACTCTCAATGGATGTATTAAAGTCAAACTGAACAACTCAATCAAACAGGAACAAATAAATGAGCAAAAAAAATGCGAACAATAGTTTATCGAAAGAGGAAGCGGTTCCGGAAACGACTTACCTCACAGGCGACGAACTTAAATACTTTCGCGAGTTGATTTTAAAGAAGCGAGAATCGGCGATGCAAGAGATTGATCAAATGAACGATCGTCTGGAGGATGCCCAGGAACAGGCCTCCGGATATACTTATCATATGGCCGACTCCGGAACCGATGCGATGGAAAGAGAAATGCTATATTTAATGATTTCGCGCCAGCAAAAATTTATCGGCTATTTAGACCGCGCATTACGGCGCATTGAAAATAAAACCTATGGCATTTGTAAAATTACCGGTAAACCGATCCCCAAAGAACGCCTCAAAGCCGTTCCTCACACGGAAACTACTGTAGAAGCAAAACTATTACAAAAGAAGCAAAATCGCTAAGATAAAAACACTCAACAATTTGGAATAAAACAGAAACGTTTTCTTTTCAAATTGATGAGTGTAAAAATAATCAGGATGATTATTTTCTAATTTATCAAACTTTAACCCAATTCAGGAAGAGGGGCTGTTATGGATGAAAAAAGAATCGAGCATTTCAAAGTCGTTTTGCAAAACAAGCAATCGGAAGTATTCGCCAGAATCGAACGCCTGCGGGAAGTTGCACTTGAGTCGAACTATAGTGACAGCTACGGTAATCACTCCGGCTATGCCTTTCACATGGCGGACCAGGGAACCGATGCTATGGAGCGAGAAAAGGCATTCTTATTCCTTTCTCGTGAGGAAAAATTCTTTCAGCAAATTGATCAAGCCCTTCAACGAATCGATTTAGGCGAATATGGTATTTGCCGGGTTTGCAAAGAATATATCGATGAAAAACGATTAGAAATCGTTCCTACCACCAGAATTTGTGTTCCCTGTAAATTAGCAGAATCTAAAAAGACATCTTAGGCTGCATTAATTCGTTTGCTTGCCAAACACGTTTTACATACAATCTTTTACATTCTTTTAAGCGTTTTCTCAAGCGATGCTCGATAATGCAACCAGGGAAAAAATATAACTTTTTAGTCGAGGATGATTCGCTTCAAATTCGATTAGACCAATTTTTGGCCAGGATGCTGCCGAACTATTCAAGATCTGTCTCTTATACACATCTGACGCTGCCGACGAGCTTCTTGGTG
>CAXHHS010000637.1:0-4683 GCA_964015645.1 uncultured bacterium | reverse complement strand
ACAACCGGTTAGGTATATTACCAGCAAGAGAGCAAAACCAACGATCGCTATTTTTTGAGTGATTCCGTTAATTCTATTATTCATTTCACCTCAAAATTAGGTTGCTAATTTATTTAATTTCGCAAATTTAATGTGATTGCCTAATAATGACAATGAAAAAGTTGTAAAGCCCTTATGACAAGGATTTTTAAACGTCTCTCCACCCTTGCTTTTTTATTAGTAGGAATAGATAAAATTAGTCGAGAAAAATAACCCCGATTCCCCCATTTCCCCCTCAATGTGACAAATTTACCCTTTTCTGTTACACCAGTGTAAGGCTCTCCCTTCCTCATTTCCCTACATTTTATGCGAAGATAACTTGAAATCACCTTTTAAGCCGGGGAGAAAAATGGCTAAAAAACCGAATGCTCAAAGAAATAAGCGAACCGAAATATTTCCTGCAAAAAGCAACGGAATGATACCACCCAAAAGTATTCAAGAGCGCTGCCGTGAATACCAGCGACAGATCGAAGTATTCGAGGCCAGGAACACCAGCGGTGCTTACGATGCCATTTTACACTACCTAAAAGCCGAGGTGGAAAAACTGAAAGCCCTGGATGCGGTGAAAGATAAAAATAAATAGATGCTTGTTTCTGGTCACTGGTAACTACCAGTAAACAGCTACAAGCAACAAGGAGCGTTATTATGTATAGCCATCAAATTGAAATTCTGCCGGAACAATTCCCGGGAATTGTGTATCCCGAAAGTAAACCTGTGGAACGCAGCCGCTTGCGAAGAAGCCGTTTTCAGAAACGATTGCAATAAATCCCGTTGGCGTAATCAATCTTTCTGCAAAGGATGCTTTTCTAAAACACACAACTTATATTGTAGAAGAAAATCTGGCTGATGAAGCATTTGGCGTCGGCCAATTGGCGAAAAAAATCAGCCTCTGCCGGCGTCAATTACATCGCAAGCTGCGAAGGTTTGCCAACCTATCCCCCGTGCAATTTATTACCACCTTGCGCTTGCAGCGGGCAGCAGCATTAATCTGCAGCAGCAGTGATACAATTGCCGAAATCGCTTTCCAAACTGGGTTTAATACTCCGAACTATATCTGCAAGGTATTTCGCGGGGATTTGGCTGCACGCCGAAGGAATACCGGGAAAGTTGGCAAGTTGCAAGTGAGCTAAAATTGGAAAAGAAAGGGCTATCCTTTTGCTTTTCTGACAAACTTCCATTATCTTAAGCACACCAAATCAATTCGGGGATGACCGCAAGGAGAGAAAGTTCGCTTTACCAAATTAATCATCAGAAACCGATGGCCATAAAACCCCTTTTCTCCGTTTTCATTCTCCTGTTTTTTATCTCCCTTCTTCAGCCGGCAGCAGCTCAGAACCAGGATAAACCCACTTACAAAGAAGCAGGCTCACCCTTCATCCAAAACTTTAATCCCAAAGTTGATGGAAGCTATAAACAAAATTGGTGGATTCTACAGGACCACCGGGGAATAATGTATTTTGCCAATACCAGTGGCGTTTTAGAGTTCGACGGTGTATCCTGGCGTCAACTTAAAATGCCCAATAGATCTGTTGCTCGATCACTGGCTCAGGATGCAAGCGGTCGTATTTATGTCGGGGGCAATAACGAGTTTGGTTATCTAGCGCCAGATGCCTTGGGGCAGTTACAATATGTCTCCTTGATGGAATATATCCCTCCTGATAAGCGCGATTTTACCGATGTCTGGAAAGCATTCGCAACCGGTCAAGGCATTTATTTTTGCCCGCGTAGATACTTGCTTCGCTGGCAGCCGGACCAACGATTGGCAGGAGACGAGGAAGGTTTGCCTGTTCAGGATTCGAAGTTGCCGGGCAAGCTAAAAATTTGGAAGGCTCAGACAACCTTTCACTTAGCCTTTAGTATAGAGGATACTATTTATATCCAGCAAAATGATATCGGTTTAATGAAGCTGGCCGGCGACTCCCTAAAACTGTTGCCTAACGGGGGGCAATTCGCCAATGAGCGAGTTTATGCAATGCTTTCGTTTTTAAATTCCAAAAGAGAAGCCGCCGGAGTAGAGGAGAGGGAAGGGCCGAAAATCCTAATCGGAAGCCGCACAAAAGGGTTGTTTATTTATAATGGTAATACGATCGCTCCATTTAAAACGGAAGCGGATGCGTTTCTGCTTACCAACAGGCTCTATCACGGTGCGGTGTTGCCTGATGGCACTTTTGCATTGGCAACCATGCGTGGCGGTGTTGCCATTATTGATCAACAAGGCCGATTGCGGCAAATCATCAATAAACAAGCGGGCCTCAGCGAAGATCATGTTTTGCGTGTTTACCCGGAGCCTGGCGGCAGCGGAGGGGTATGGCTGGGCTTGAGAAATGGCATGGCGAGAGTGGAAGCGCCATCGCCGCTTTCGCTCTACTCGGACAAATCGGGAGTTAAGGGGAATATTAATCGGGTTGTGAGACATGCGGGCCGGATCTATACCGCTAACAGCTTTGGGGCCAGTTATTTGCTTTCATCGTCAACTCCCGGCGATTTACCAATCTTTTTACCGGTTGATGGGTTTGCTTTCGGTGCCTGGTCGCTGCTGTCTGTAGACGGAGACCTGCTGGCAGCCACGGATATAGGCGTTTATCAGATCAAACAGGATAAAGCCTTTCTATTAAATAGTTTGAGAGTCAGTTGTCTTTCTCAGTCCCGAAATAATCCTGGTGTTGTCATTTTAGGCTGTCGAGATGGCCTGGCATTGCTGCAAAAGATTGATAGCCAATGGCAGGTTGCCGGGCGTGTGCAGGGGGTTTCCGAAGATATCTGGAGCATTGCCGAAGAAAAGCCGGGTATCTTTTGGCTCGGCACCTATAAGCAAGGGGTTATACGGGTTAAACTTGACCTATCCGGTCTTTCCGGTGCTCAAGAAAAATTGATTGCCACTGTCGAGCGGTTCGGCCAGAACCATAATCTTCCGGCAGGTGAAGTATGGGTATTCTTGATCAAAGACCGGGTTGTTTTTTCCACTGGCAAGGGGTTGCGGCGTTACGATGAGCAGAGCCGCTTGTTTATACCGGATTCCACTTTCGGGCGGGTTTTTGCCGATTCTATAAGCATGGCTGTTAAAATTGCTGATGAAATTGTTGGCGACTGGCAAGGGCAAGTATGGATCAACAGCCCGGAATTCGGTTCGCTGGCTGAACGACAAGACGGAACCTATGCCTGGCATACAACACCATTCAAACGAATGGTTGGCGTTGATAATGTTCTCGCTATCTACCCGGATGCTGCACATGGAGCAGTATGGATTGGCAGTTCGAACCGCCTCATCCGCTTTGACTCCGGAATAGCGAAAGATTATGCTGTTGATTATTCCGTCCTGGTGCGCCGGGTGGTCGCGAATGGCAACTCAGTGATTTATGGCGGTGCTTCGGCTCCGCTCAGCATGACCGTGAATAATTCCCCCTTTGAAGAGCCTGCCCTGAGCGTGTCGAAGGGGGGATTAAGGGGGATGTCATCAACGCTGCCTTACACTCACAACTCCCTTCGCTTTGAGTATGCCGCGCCCAGCTACGACGATCCGCCACAGAATCGCTACCGGGTTTACCTGGAAGGCTTCGACAACGATTGGTCGGATTGGAGCGATGAGACCATGAAGAACTACACCAACCTGCCTGAAGGCAATTACCGCTTGCGAGTACTGGCCAAAAACATATACGGGCATCAAAGCAGCGAAGGCGTTTTTGAGTTCAGCATCCTGCCGCCCTGGCATCGCAGCTGGTGGGCTTATGGATTGTTTTCTATATCTTTTCTCGGTTTCATGGTGCTGGTGGTAACCGGTTACAACAAGCGCCGCACCCGGCAGCTTCAGGCGCGTACCAAAGAACTGGAAGAAACCGTTAAAGAGCGAACGAGTGAAATTGTATCAAAAAACGTTCAATTGGCGGAACAGGCAGAACAACTGAAGAAAATGGACAGCTTAAAATCGAGGTTCTTCGCGAATATCTCCCATGAGTTCCGCACGCCGCTAACCTTAATCCTGGGCCCGGTTGAGCAGGTTATGGAAGAGTTTGAAAATCATAAACTGCAAGAAAAAATGTCTGTTGTTCAGCGCAATGCCCGCCGCCTTCTAAGATTGATTAACGAGCTGCTGGATTTAGCCAAGATGGAATCCGGTAAAATGACCCTCAATGCGCAGGCCGGTGATTTCATTGTCTTTCTGAAAGTCATGGTTTCGGCATTTTCTTCCCTGGCAGATATCCGGAATATTGATTTACGTTTAAATAATGTAGAGGCGTTGCATGCAACGTCTCTACGACCACAAATGTATTTTGACCATGAAAAAATGGAAAAGGTCTTCGCAAACCTGCTGGCAAATGCCTTCAAATTCACACCCGACGGCGGCACTATAATTGTGGATTGTGGATTTGGGATTGCGAATTTGAAAAACAAAGAAACCGAAATCCCAAATCGGAAATCCGAAATCGTTGATTCGCAGCAAGAAAGTGAATATATCGAAATCCATATCAGCGACACTGGCACCGGTATTCCACCGGAAGACCTCCCCTACATTTTCGACCGTTTTTACCAGGCGCGGGATGAATCCGGCGCCACACCAGGCGGCGTCGGCACCGGTATTGGCATGGCGTTGACGAAAGAATTGGTTGAACTGCATAAGGGCAGTATTTCCGTGGAAAGCGAAGTGGG
>CAXHHS010000636.1:0-4696 GCA_964015645.1 uncultured bacterium | reverse complement strand
AATCCGAAATCCGAAATCCGAAATCCGAAATCCGAAATCCGAAATCCGAAATCCGAAATCCAGCATTACTTTTCCTCTTCCTCTATCCGCTCCACCGGTTTATCATCAAACAACATTCTAATTGATGGCGTGTATTTGTCATCAAATTGCCCGCTTTTGACAGCCCACAAAAAGGCAATCAAAAAGCTGCCTGCAAAAAGAAGGCTGGCGATGATTAATAGAAACATGACACTCATTTTTAAATCCTCCCAAGGATAAAAGGTAAAGGATTAAGGATAAATCTTTGCTCGAGTTAGCCCGTAATTCCTGGCTAATAAATTGGTGATACCGGTTGCAAATACGATAACGGAAATGGAGCTGAGCGGCATCAAAATTGCGCAGATAAGCGGCGATAACGTGCCCTGCACCGCGAAGCTCAACCCGATGATGTTATACAACAACGATATGCCTAAATTGATGCGAATAACGTTCATGCCAACTCTGGAAAAGCGCAGAAAATCGCTAAACCGGTTAAATTGGCTGCCCTCTAAAATGCCATCGCAGGCCGGAAAAAAGCTGTTCAGATCTTCTGCGATGGAAATACCGGCATCACTTTGTTTCAGCGCCCCGGCGTCATTCAAGCCATCGCCAATCATTAATACGGTTTCGTTTTGGGATTGAAGCCGCTGCACATAATCGAGTTTCTCTTGCGGGGATTGGTTGAACTTTAAATCCGTGCTTTTGCCGAAAATCGAAAGGAGATTTTTTCTTTCTCGATCATTATCCCCGGATAGCAGTGCCAGACGATAATTTCCACGCAGGTTATCCAACAGTTGCCGCAGACCTTTTCGATAGCGATTGCTAATTTGATAATACCCTTTTACATTGCCGTCAATCGAAACATAAACTGCCGATCCATTTTGATTACCATTTGCCGCAAGATTTAGCTTATCAACAAAGGGCTGCGAGCCGATTCTTAGCCGCCGTCCCTGAACGGTGCCTTCGATACCGCTGCCGGCGACTTCCCGAAAATGGGCCACGTCGCCAATAACTTCGCTTTCAATGGCGTTAAAAACGGCGGCGCTCAAAGGATGTGTCGATTGTTTGACCAGAGATTTCACCAGCGTTTGATGATTTCTGCTCAATTGCGAATCCCCATTTAAAGAAACAAAGGTTGGCGCAGAATTTCCCGCCCGGGTGATAGTGCCGGTTTTATCGAAAATAATGGTGGTGATTTTCGCCAGGGTTTCGATAACGCCGCTGTTTTTCAGAAAAAAGCGGTTGCGCCCGAAAATACGCATCACGCTGCCCAGGGTGAAGGGAGTGGAAAGCGCCAAGGCGCAGGGGCAGGCGATAATGAGCACCGCGGTAAAGGCGTTGGCGGCCATCGCCGCATCTATCGGAAACCAGTGCATCGCCGCTACAACCGCAATTGCAATAACGCCGAACGTGAAGTATTTGCTGATGGTATTTACAAAATTTGTAAGCTGGCTGTCCGCTGATTTTTGAAAGGCGTCATTATTCCACAGGCGCGTTAAATAACCTTGGGAAACCGCTTTCACGATTTCCAACTCCAGTGTGCTGCCGGTTTGCCGCCCACCGGCGTAAATCAAATCGCCGCTGGATTTTGGGAGCGGCTCGGCCTCGCCGGTAACAAAACTATAATCGATGTTTCCGGCGCCGTTTATCAAAATCGAATCCGCCGGGATTAACTCCCCATTACGAACGATAATGCGATCTCCTACCGTTAATTTCGATAGTGGGATAGCGGTTTCTCCCGCTTTATCTTTTCTGGTTACGGAAATCGGGAAAAACGATTTATAATCGCGTTCGAAAGAAAGTGTATCGTAGGTTTTTTGCTGAAAGAGTTTGCCTAGCAACAAGAAGAAAACCAGACCAGCGAAGGAATCCATGTACCCGGCCCCGGAGCCGGTCGAAATTTCGAACAGGCTGCGGCCAAAGAGTGCAATAATACCGATGGAAATCGGCACATCGATGTTCACTGCGCGGTGTTTTAACACCCGGTAGGCTGAACTTAAATAACCGCCGGAAGCAAACAGCAGCACCGGCAGCGCTAACAAAATATTAAATAATCCGAAAAATTGTTTAAAAGGGAGCGAAAGCGTTTCCCCAACATCCAAATACTCCGGCAAACTGAGCAGCATAATGTTGCCGAAACAAAACCCGGCCACTCCAATTTGGATGTAAAGTTTTTTGTTTGAGGGGCGTTGTGGTTTTTCCGCTAAATCCCCGGCGTTAACCTGCGGCTCGTATCCCAGCTTTGCCAGTAATTCCACCAACCGGCGCAGGGAAAGCCGGTCTTCCTGAAAATCAATCGATAACTCTTTCCGCAAAAAATCCACTTTCGCGGAAAGAACTGCCTCGTTCAATTTCGGTAGATTTTCCAGCAGCCAGATGCAGGAACTGCAATGCACTTGCGGGATAAAAAATGTCGCTTTCGAAACCGCCTCGCTGCGAAACTCCAATAGCTGCTGCTGAACGGCTTCATCATCCAAATAAGCAAACTGCTGCTGCGAAGCCAATTTCGCTGGTGCGCTCCCGGGATTTTCGTTTAAAACGTAATATTGGCAGAGATCGTTTTCTGCTAATATCTCGTAAACCATTTGGCAGCCCTGGCAGCAAAAATGTTTTTCATCCAGAACGATATCCTGCTCGCTGCAAGGTAATCCGCAATGGTAGCAGTTTGTCTTTTGATTCGGTTGTGTTTTCATTTTTAAATCAAAATTAATGCGCTGTTTGATGGGCAGAATGCTGATGCAACGCTGGCGGCTGTGCAACCATAACGGTTCCACGGTAAATCGTTATCACCCCCAGGATTAGCACCAAAATCGTGGCGATTTTAAACACCCGGCTGCGGAAATTTACCGAAACCGCATTTGCCCCCAATCCCACGGCGAATAAAGCCGGGAATGTTCCGAGACCGAAAAACAGCATTGTTAGCATTCCGGCGGTGATGTTGCCGGTGGAGGCCGCCTTTGCACCGGCAGCATATACTAACCCGCAGGGAATAAGCCCTAACACTGCGCCCAATCCCAGTATATTGCGCTTATTCACCCGTTTAAACAGAATGCCAGCCAATTTTTTAAATTGCGGATAGCCGGGAAATTTTCCACTAAAACCGGATGGCAGCCAATTAGCCATTTCCAGCGCAATCAAAAACATTAGTGCGCCGGCAACCACCTGTAAAATTGCCTGGAATTGATGCAGCTTCGCGATAACGCCTAACGTTTCGCCAATTAACCCAAATACAGCGCCTAATACGGTGTAGGTAAAAACTCTCCCGATATTGTAAAGGAGATGCGGCGTAAATCTTTCCAGAATAGAAGGAGATTGATTCGGTGTGTTTTGATTGATTTTTAAAGTATACGCGGTTACAAAACCGCCGCACATGCCAATGCAGTGCCCAAAGCTGCTTAAAAAACCGATCAGAAAAATTGCCCCGTAATCTATGTTAAATTCCAAAGTGCTTTTCAGTATTTTGAAGTTGAACGATATATATAAACCGAATAAATGCGCTAAGCAGCTTCTAATTAAAAATCAGTTTACGACTAACAAACCTCAAAGTCAATAATTGCGAGGAGTTTAACCATGACATTCATTAGCGAAAAATATGATATTTATCAGGTTTTTTAAATTGGTGTGGAAATCGCAAGAAATAGATTTGTTCGCAATATTTAAGATTGCTATTTTTCAATTTTCCTTTTTATATTTAACGGCTATGTATAGTGCGTGAGGAGTGATTGGATTTATGAAGCTGTTATAAAAATTCTTTTCTGCCACGAAGTCACAAAGGCGCCAGGCTTCACTAATATTTTAGATATTTCTTTGTGAACCTTGGTGTTTTGGAGCCTTAGTGGCAACTTTTAAAACAGTCTCTAATTAATCGCTCAATTAACCAGTCAAAGTGAGGTTGGACGTATGTCGGAAAAAGATTTTTACCAGTTGATTGCAGATGAGTTGAATCTGCGCGTCATTCAAGTGTCGAATACGATTGATTTGCTGGACGCCGGGAATACCGTGCCTTTTATCGCCCGCTACCGCAAAGAGGCCACTGGCAAACTCGATGAGGAGCAAATCCGCAGTGTGGAAGAGCGTATCAAATATTTACGGATGTTAGAAGAACGCAAAACAACGATTCTGAAATCGATTGAAGAGCAAGGAAAATTAACGCCGGAGTTGGAGCAAAAAATTAAAGCCTGCAACAAGCTGCAAGAGTTAGAAGACCTTTACCTTCCCTACAAACCGAAAAAACGCACTCGCGCCACCGTTGCCCGGGAAAAAGGGTTGGAACCGCTCTCGGATATGGTGTTACTTCAGGAAATTGAAGAAGGCGATCCCCTGGAATTCGCTCGCCAATTTGTCGATCCCGAAAAAGGTGTGGAAACCCCGGAAGACGCCCTGGCCGGCGCTCGCGATATTGTCGCGGAAATTATGTCCGACGATGCGGAGGTGCGCAAAACCATCCGCGAATTAACCCGCAAAGCCGGCCTCGTGATGTGTAAAGCAAAAGACCCGGAAGCGGAAAGTGATTACGAAATGTATTACGATTATTCCGAGCCGGTTAGCAAAATTCCCCCGCATCGCATTTTGGCCATTAATCGCGGTGAACGCGAAAAATTTCTGAAAGTCAAGGTCGATGTTGATGAAGAAGCGATGCACGGCGTCATCCGCAAACGCTACGCGAGAAACCTCCGCT
>CAXHHS010000635.1:0-4696 GCA_964015645.1 uncultured bacterium | reverse complement strand
ATTTGGAGCTTTATAGCCCAGGATAGTAAAGAAAAAGCAATCCAATTCATTATAGAAATCGAAAATAAAATCAAAACACTTGAGAATTATCCAAACCGATGTCCCATCATTTCGGAGAGTGAATTATTGGGAATAAATTACCGCCATCTGCTTATTGGAAATAATAGAATTATTTTTAAAGTGGAACAAAATGCCGTATTCATTATGAGAGTTGTCCACATCTCTCGCTTATTAGACACTTCTTTAATCAGCTAATTCAAATATAAACAACGCGCTATAACTCCGATGACAAACCGCTTGACAGTACAAAGGGGGTTTATTATATTCGACGTTTGTTCCATGTAATTTGGGCAATTTAAGGCCATTTCAAACGCTTAAAGACCGTTGCTTCAACGTTGGCAAAACTCCGATAATGAATTTTTTACGATAGAATTATCACAATCTTAACTTTCCAAACGTTACAGGAGGATTCCCTTTGAAAGTGTTCAACAGCGATCAAATCCGGAATATTGGTGTTGGCGGCCATAGCGGTTCCGGTAAAACATCCCTGGTTGAGGCCATGTTGTTTTGTATGAATGAAACTACTCGTATTGGCAGTATTGACCAGGGAAATACAATATCGGATTACAACGAAGATGAGATCGAACGCCAGGTGTCTATCAACACCTCTTTGTTGCATGGGGAGTGGAAAAACAATAAAATCAATTTGATAGACACGCCGGGATTTAGCGATTTTTTCGGTGATGTTGTTAGCGGAATGCGCGCAGCAGATGTTATGATGATTACAGTATCCGCTGCCAATGGCGTCGAGGTCGGTACAGAGCGCGTAAGACAGTTAGCGGATAAGTATGAAATGCCGCGTTTTTATGTCATCAATAAAACCGACCGCGAAAATGTAAGTTTTACCGGCGTGCTGGAAGATTTGAAAGATCGGTTCGGTAAGCAAATGACGGTTGTGCAAATGCCGGTAGAATCCGGCCCCAATTTTCATAGTGTTGTAGATATTTTTAAGCAGAAAGTTTATAACTATGCCCAGGATGGCAGCGGTAAAGTAACGATAGAAGATGTTTCGGGGGAAATTGCTGCTAAAGTAGCGGAGATGCGCAATGAATTGGTTGAATCCGTGGCGGAAAGTGATGATGAGTTATTAGAAAAATACTTCGACGCCGGGGAATTGACAGAGGATGAACTGATTACCGGCTTTAAAAATGCAGTAAAAAACAGGACGATTGTGCCGGTTCTCGGTACTTCTGCCACTCTGAATATCGGTGTTTCCGCAGTACTTGATTTCATTGCCGAATATATTCCAGCTGCCAGTGATAGAGCACCGGTTGAGTCGGATGGAGAAACGCGCAATCCATCAGATAGCGATCCCCTATCGGCACTTGCATTCAAAACAGTTTCCGAAGCACATGTTGGCGAGCTTTCCCTGGTAAAAGTGTATTCCGGTGTTTTGAAATCAGGAGAAGAAGTGCAAAACGCCACGAGCAGTAAATCCGAACGAATTGGGCAAATTTTTGTGCTGAATGGTAAAAATAAGAAAAACGTCGATCAACTGCACGCCGGGGATGTTGGGGCACTGGTAAAACTAAAATCCACCCATACCGGCGATACGCTTTGCGCCAAAAGCAATCCATTCACTGCACCCCAGATTGAATTCCCAGAAGCGTTGATTAACATTGCCGTACAACCGGTGGCAAAAGGCGATGAAGAAAAAATTGGTACCGGCCTGAATACACTCCACGCGGAAGACCCTACTTTCCTGGTAAAATTCGATCCCGAATTGCGGCAAACGATAGTTTCCGGGCAGGGAGAACTGCACCTTACGATCATTTTGAAACGCTTAAAACAACGGTTTGGGGTGGATGTCGAAACGCTCGATCCCAAAATTCCCTATCGCGAAGCGATTAAGGCAAAAGCGGAAGCCCAGGGGAAATTCAAAAAACAAACCGGTGGCCGCGGCCAGTATGGCGATGCCCACATACGGTTGGAGCCCCAACCTCGTGGTGAAGGATTTGAGTTTGTTGATGCGATTGTCGGCGGGGTAATTCCCAATAAATTTATACCGGCGGTAGAAAAAGGCGCTATCGAAACTTGTGAAAAAGGCGTGCTCGCCGGATACCCGATTGTAGACATAAAAGTAACGGTGTTTTTCGGTTCTTACCACAATGTAGACTCTTCGGAAATGGCGTTTAAAGTGGCCTCCTCAATGGCATTCAAAAAAGCCTTTATGGATGCCAAACCGGTTTTATTGGAGCCGATTTACCGGTTGGAAGTAAAAGTGCCGGAAGATTATATGGGCGACGTTATGGGCGACATCTCCAGCCGCCGCGGTAAAATCGAAGGAATGGATTCCGATGGCCGCTTCCAGGTTATCCGCGCGCGAGTTCCCCTTGCAGAGCTACACAAATACTCCACAACATTACGCTCCATGACGCAAGGTCAGGGTCTCTTTCATCGAGAATTTGATCATTACGAGGAAGTGCCCGGAGATGAATCCAAAAAGATTATCGAAGCAGCGCAAAAAGAGAAAGAAGAAGGGTAGTCTGCCTGTATAATTAAGATGATATAATAGAAAAAGCCCTGTGACAAACGCAGGGCTTTTTTGTTTTTATCGACAAGTGGCAGTAGCAGTAGGCAGTTGCAGTAAAAAACTGCTACTGCCACTTGTCGAGAAGTCACTCAATCACATTAACAATAATCGATGTTACGGATTTTTTTCCGGAGGAAGTTGTTGCCTTCATTGTAACGCGATGGATGCCGGGGAGCATATTATTTACGATGCAAGTTTCGCCGAGTCCAATGGGATCATCATGCATACTGGATGTCCAGACCAGATCCGAGCCCATGATGCGGGAGTTGTTTTCTGTTGCCTCACCCACAAATGTTATTTCCTCACCCAAGCGAAGTTGAAAACCGCTTTGCGGTTGTAAAATCGCCATGGAAATATCCCCGGAATTATCATTCTCAACCGATAATTCGATATCTGCCCTGCCAGCAACCTCAAGGCCGCTGCCATCTCTCGCTGTTGCAATTAAGGTAATAGTGTGCAACCCGGTGGTAAAGTCTCCCGGAACAATTCGCGAGCCGTTTCCTAATATTTGATCAAAGTTGGAAGACCATTGAAAATCCAGTCGATTTGTAATCGGGTTGTTATCCCGGTCGAACGCTCTTCCTGTAAACTCTAATAAATCATGAGACTTAAGACTTGTTCCCGAAGGCGGCGAATCGATAATAACGGTAATGCCATTGCCAATCCGGTTATTTGCCAATTCAATTATAGCATTTCCGATTTCTCCTGCTGAGCCGGTTGCTGTTAGTGTAATGGTGTGACTGCCAGTGCTCAAACCGCTGCGGCGATAGGTATTGCCAACGCCGATTATGCCATCAATATTAGAAGTCCAGACAAGGGTTTCTGGGGCGAGGCTCGAATTCGTGTCATCGTATTTTGCGGAACCGTTAAACCGAATAACATCCGGTTGGGAAAAAGAGATTCCGGTGGCAGGTTCATTAATTGAAACGGTAATAGTTCGATTTATCGGCGGATTTGTGCCGCTATCGGGTTCGCTCTCGCTGCACCCAGGAAAAAGTCCGCTTGAAATCATAAAAAGAGTTAAGAAGAAAAACGATTTTAACAGAGATTTCATATTGCCCTCCTTAAATACGTTTATAAGTTTCGACAAACTTTTAAGATAATTGACAATTTCTCCATTTATGCTATCCAAAAACCACACAATATAGGGTTAGAGGTATCACGAAAATATCACAAAATCGCCTCAAAATATTTGCTCGAAAATTTTTTACACAGAAACTTCAAGTCAAACTTTTCGTTTATCACCCGAAACAGATATAATAAGTGGAGAATTCGTATGGATAAACGATTTTTAAACCGATTAAGCTGGGCGTTTATTTTAGGATTGGCATTCTGTTTTCAATCAATATTAGCGCAGAATGTTTTGGTAGAATTAACCGATATCTACCCCGAAGAAACCAAATTCGCCGGCTTTACTCTCGGCAGCGAACAAGAAGTTGAAATTGAAGCACTTGGCGCACATGACAGAAACCGTCATTGGATGGTTTCCAACGCCTGGATTTTAAACGCGGATAACCGCGAAGTAGTCTGGGAACTCACCGACTCCAATTCAAAATGGAAAAACCGCAAATTACGCCAATATCGCGATTCCGTAACCCTGCCCCGCGGAAGATACGAAGTGTATTATGCAAATTTCCCCGGTTTTCATCACGATGGCGGCTGGAGTTTTTCGCGCTTTTTCTTTCGCGATCGCGATAAAGATTATTATGAAGATGTATTCGAAGAATTTATGATCACCGTAAGCGGTAACGGTTCTACGATTAGCACCAACGACGTCAACAATTATCAAGACGATTTAAAGAAAAAAGCGATTGTCGATTTAACCGTTGATCGCGACGATGAATATTTAAAACAAGGATTCAAATTAAGCAGGCCGATGGATGTGATTGTATATTGCGTTGGCGAAGCACGCGACGGCTCTTTTGATTACGGCTGGATTATCAACTCCGAAACCCGCGAGCATGTCTGGAAGTTCGATTACCGTGATAGCGATTATGCCGGCGGCGGCGAGAAAAATCGCATGATCCGGGAAACCATCTCTTTACCGGCGGGATCTTATGCCGCGTTTTATGTAACAGACGATTCCCATTCTCCCCGCGAATG
>CAXHHS010000634.1:0-4707 GCA_964015645.1 uncultured bacterium | reverse complement strand
TTCGTATAGTTGATAACGCACTCCGGGAGAAATATTACTAGCGATGTCCGGTTCACGAGGAACGATCTTGCGATAAGTGATCGTTTTCACCGGGCCTGGAAATTCATCTTCCCGAAAGGCGCGTACGGTAAATGTGGTTGTTTTTTTGATATAGATGGGGTCGCGGTATTTTAGGGAATTCCGAGATGGTTCACTACCATCCAACGTATAAAATACCTCTGAGCCGTGCATCAAACCGATAAGTTCCACTGTTGCAGAATCGACGAAATCCCGAACTAATGGTTTGACGTAGACCAACAGCGGAAAATCGTACTGGTTTTCGCCGAGCTCCAATTTAATCGATCCTTTTACCGAATTTTCCGGGACATATTGCAGGTGACCGCGCGGTGTAATGTTATTATTAACTCCGGGATCATTGGAAAGTAGTTTTCGGTCTTCCAGCCAGGGCTGTAAAATCAAATTTTTCAATGGATTACCATCAACAGAAACGGTTTTAACAATTTTATCACCTTCTTTTTCCTTCGTGATATTTAACTTTACCCAATTGGTAATTCCATCCTTCACCACCGGCACATAACTTTCTATAAAATCCCAGTGCTTCGGCAGGTGATCGGCAACTACAAATTCATCATCAACCAGGGAATAGTCCACCCCAATCAATCGTTTGATGATGGGTAAATTAACCGCGCCGTCCCAATTATAATACAAATCGCCCCAGGGTTTATAATCCGGATCCCAGGCTTCCGGAGCCACCGGATACCCGTAATCTTTGTTCATGCCATTGATGTGGCCAAGCAGGCAGTGGATTGCCTCCGCATCACGGTGATGGCGGAACATACCCTCAATGGCCTGGTAGCTGGCCAGCGTTGATACCGCAAATACGCCGTTTTCCAGATTATCCGGTGGGCGGTTTTCCATGGGAATTGGCCCCATGAAGCCGGTTTCGGTATTCATAATGTATTCGCGCACAAAGCTGTCTATCCAGGATTGGGGCGCCTCTTCATGCAGCATCCAGGCGAGGTGCCAGGAATCTTTCCAGCGGGAAGCATTTGCGTAATAATTTGGATAGGTAACTTCCCATCCTGCCTGGAAAGATTTTACCAGTGGCTTGCGGAATTTCTGCCAATGGCGAATATCACCTGTTTCCCCGAGTTCTGCGGCCATTGCAATCAAATCGTCTAGCAAATTCAGCCCAAATCCAAAGACCATATCCGGACCGCCATCCCAATACAGATCCTTCAGAAAGGTATATGCTTCGCGGAGAAATTCACGGTCGCCGGAATGCGCATACATCTGCCAGGTGCCTTCCGCCACATGCTCAAAATGCTGCCACACCGGAGACCACCATGCAATGCCAAAATTATCCGGAAGCATATTCTTTTCATTTTTGAAGGGCAGCATCGCTTTCCAGGCCAGCAAATTGCCGTAGCCGTAATTTTGTTTATCCGCCACCCAGGTTCCCATTCGGAAGAAAGCAGATGAATCCCAGATGTGCAGCCCCATAAAATTATTGACGGCGGTTTGTGTATGGGGATATGCCTCCCATCCCTCATCGGCATTCATGAAATACATGAAATACAGAGCCCAAAGATAATAGTACGTCTTTACAACGCTTTCATCAGGGCAGCGGAAATAAGGGATCTGGTAATTGAGCCATTCGTTCACAAATTCAGTTTTTTCTGCAAGCGCCTTTTTAGGATTTTCCAATACGCTTTTAACGCGCGGCAGCAATGCCTCATAACTGTCATCCATCACATAAATAATGGCGACACCGTTTTGATCCGCAGGCACCTGAAATGTATACACCTGGCGGCCTTCTTCATCACGATGCAGCGTATGTGATTGCGCCATATCCACGCTTGCCGATAGCGCCAGGCTCATCCCATCATACATCATGCGCCCGGTGACTGCCTTTTCCCGCCATTCCGGTTTTACGATGGCGGTTCCCCTTTCGACAATGTGAATCGCATTGTTTTCGGTATCAAAACGTGCGGTTGCTGCCCGTTCCTGGCTGAACGGGGTGTTTTCGGGATCGTGATCGAAAGTCGGGATATGATTGGTATTAACATAGCTGTGGCCATCAAATTCCAGTGTTACCGGGCGGTCGGCAGTGATGATGGAACAGACGACATCGTTCAGCGCGATGAATTTATGCTCTTCGATCTTGACTCCGCCAACCTCATAGCGGCAAATTTGGCGATCCGGGCGCCAGATCATCTCTTTCGGCTCCGGATACGCGAACCGTTCACCATCCACAATCACGGTTCCATATGCGCCACGCACCTGCCGCCAGAATTCCCAGCCCCATTTGTCATGGCCGGTGCCGTATTTGTCGGTAACAATGCCATGCCCGCGGGAACGCCCGTCGCGAAAATAAGGATGGGTAAATCCGAGGGTTTCATGCTCGAAAACGTCCCACTCGACGGTCGTCTGTCCTCCGACATAATACATCAGGTTCCCGGCCAGAAAACCGTGCGCTTTGCCCTGGATGTCACGGGCCAGCATTTCGCAGTAATCCGTAAAAGGCGGTTTAATTTGCGCATCGCTTTGATTCGGAGCAACCAAAATGGTAATCAGGATTAAACAGCATTTCAGTTTAAATTTCATATGAATTTCTTGAATTTAAGATTGGCGTTTAAATAACTTGACACAGAATTTGTTTCAGGCAGGTTTTCGGGCAACTGCAATAATGTGAGTGCCTCCGTCCAGGTATCCCTCCGCGGCGCTGGCCTCAAGCTCAAATTTGAGAATTTCCGGCCAGAGGTTCTCATCCTGGCGTACTGCCTCCAATTCTTCCTCGAAATTGGTTGAGAGGGTATTTGAGGCGGACATTGCCAGGATTTCCAGGCCGTTTTTTTCCAGGAATTCGCGATATTCCTTCGCCCGAAACATGTGGCAATGATGGTTATTTTCCGGTTGGGTGATGGGTGTCAGATCGCCAGTGCGGATAATTTCTCTGTTTCGCTCAACCGGCAGCTTCAATATCTCGGGGAAATATCGATGTACGGCTCCCCAGAGAGACATAACACTGGCTAATAGCAACCCGCCGGCCTTCAGAACTCTTATGCATTCTCTAAGTGCAATATCGCGTTTTTCAAAAACATAGCTTAAAGGCCCTCCGTAAACCAGAACCACATCAAAACTTTTTTCCGTCAGATGTTTCATATCGCAAATATCCAATTGTATCCAGCTTTCAACGCTTTCAGCAAACTTGTGATCAGCAGCAAACTTTTTATTCAAGTTAAGCTGAACTTTTGAAATATCAGCAACAACTACTTTGCACTGTAGTTTATGTAATATCTCTGTGAAACGGCCGGGGCCGGCACCGATTTCCAAAATGCGGCTTCCCGGTAAGACAAATTTCTTCAAATAATGAGTATGAACATGCAGTTTTATCTCTTCTACTGGTGTTCGGATTAACCTTTCCCATTCTCCTTCGGCAAGCTCATCGAAATGTTTTTGAATGGAATTTGGATTGTAGTTCATTTAGCTGTTTCCTTCGGAACAAGAATTCCTGCACCTTCGGCAATCTCTACCGGGTAAATTTCGGGAATGATGCCGGTTTGACGCCGATAATCACGTGCCACACTTTCGGAGAACGCTTCCACCATTTCGGATTCTACCACCGCTACCATACATCCCCCGAACCCGGCGCCGGCCTGGCGCGCACCAACGATTCCGGGGCTGCTTATCATTGCAGTCATCATTTCTTCCATCTGGGAGACGCTGATTTCGTAGAGATCGCGCGCGCCTTCAAATGACGCTGTGCACAGTTCGCTGATTCGCTCGCAATTATCTTGCGATAACGCCTTCGCCATTTCCAACACTCTCTCATTTTCCTCGATGACAAATCGACAGCGTTTTGCAATGTCACCGGGTAGCAATGATTCGTGTTCATTATAAAATTCTATGCTAACGTCTCTCAAAAAACGGATGTTTGAATTATATTGGCTCAGGAGCTGCGCTCCACTTTCACAAGCAGCGCGACGCTCACCATATTCGGAACCGGATAATTTACGGGGTGCGCAGGTGTTGCAAATAACCACTCGCAAGCCTCCGGGGAAATGGGCAACCTCGTGAGTTAGATGACGGCAATCGAGTACTATTGCGTTATCCTTCTGTCCCATCAATGAACTATATTGATCCAGAATACCGCAGTTAACGCCAGCTACTTCGTTTTCCGCCCTCTGGCAAAGTTTTGCCAACCGCACCCGTTCCACTTCAAACGATCCGAGCTGTTCTAAAAGCATCGCAGTGGCGCACTCTAAAGAAGCGGAGGAGCTTAAACCGCTACTAATCGGTACGGTGCCGTGAATAATGGCATCGAATCCCGAAAAACGGTATCCCTCTTGCTGAAGCACATAAGCAACTCCTTTTACATAAAGCTCCCAATCTTGTGAGCCTGATGAAAGGATTTCGCGGAGATCAAATTTACAGCTTTGACGGTTATTCAGAGAATGGATGTGTGCGCCGCTATCTTCCCTGGGGCGAGCGGCAATCCAGGTATCGCGATTTATGGATAATGTTAAAACAAATCCTTCGTTATAGTCGGTATGGCTACCCATTAAATCTACCCGGCCCGGCGCCCGCACCCAAACTGTTGGTAGTTTGCCGAAATGTGAGAGGAAGGCGTTAGAAACAAATTCCTTACGTTCTTTAAATTCCTGTCTCTTATACACATCTCCGAGCCCACGAGACTCCATTGCA
>CAXHHS010000633.1:0-4714 GCA_964015645.1 uncultured bacterium | reverse complement strand
GCACTTTACCATCTCATGAAAGAAAATGAAGATGATGAAAAACTTGATTTGAAAGCAGCTAAAAAATATTATTCACAGTTGGATAAATCGAGTTGAGAGCGACCTATCGAAAAAGGTTTTTGAAAGATTTAGCGAAAATTCCTGAGAAAATACGGGTAAAAATTGAGAAGTTTGTGTTCGATGAAATATTAAAATTCGATACACTTGATGAAGCTCATAAGATAGAAAAAATGAAAGGATTCTCATCATACTATAAAGCCCGATTTGGTGATTACAGAGTCGGTTTAAAATTAGAGGAAGATGAGATCGTTTTTGAAAGAGCTTTACACCGTAAAGATATTTACAAATACTTTCCTTAACATGTCAAACTACAAAAAAGACTTCGGCCAATGGGGCGAGGATGTCGCAGTGCAATTCCTTATTGAAAATGGGTTTACCATTTTGATGCGAAACTTTCGCGCAGATCGCGGCGAGATTGACATTGTCGCCCGTGAAGGGGATTGTGTGGTATTCGTAGAAGTTAAAACCGGTAGTTCGCAATACTTTGGCCCGCCGGAAGAAAAGATTACCCGTTCAAAACAACGGCAGCTTTACAAAATTGCCAACCACTTTATTCAACAGCATCCCAGGCTGGATGTGGATTATCGTTTCGATGCCATCATTGTCGATGGCTCGAAAGAACAGTATCAAATTCGCCACTATCCGAACGCATTTTATCTTTTATGAAGGAGAGTTAATCCGCATTTAAGAGCGGACGGCTTACATCGAAAGTTAAATAAGATTTAAGGTCGATCAGCACTTCCATTTGCGAAACCGTTTCATTGCCGGCTTTATCATCATCTTTATAAATCAATCCCAGCGCCTCAATTTGATTATCAGCGAATAAAAGATGAGATTGAATATAATCCCTAATTGCAAAGGCACGCAGGTTTGCCAATGCTTGATCCTGTACGACATTGTCCGTAGAATGCTGCACATAGCGAACAATGTAAGGATGTTCCGGAAATTCGCTTAACGCATCAATCATTTTGGTTAATCTGGCAGATAGTTGCGGGGTAATTCGATGGTTTTTCTCTGTATATGCCAGCGAGTCTAATCGCAAAATCAAATAGGTTCCTTGTTCTTTCACATTACCGGATAAAATTGTTTTTACTCGCTTTATTTTGCGATCGAGAAACAACCGCTGATCAGCAAGGTTTTTTAAACTTAACAACTCGCGTTCCAGCTCTCCTTTTTCAAACTCTAATTGCTGATTGCGTATTTCAAAGCGATTTTTTTGATCTAAAAAATTTTGGGAAGCTATCAACAAATCGTTGATTAGTTCTTGCAGATTTTTCTCAGTCAGGTTTTCGTAACCTAACTTTTCCGCCAGGCTGGCAATTTGATTTCTCAACGATAAAATATAGGCTTCGGCGTTTCCATCTGTTTGGTATATAGGCGAAACTTCCTTTACAATGGAATTTAATTGCTGTGCGGATTTATAAAGCTCCTGGCTTAAACGGGAAACCTTATGATAATTAACCCCGCCGTCAACCAATAATTTTTCGACTTCAAACAATAAATCTTTTACCTGGGAATATGATTCCGGGGCATACTGTTTTGCTCCCAGGTCGGCACTTTCTTTTACCAGGATGCGAATCTCGCCCAAAAGCGTATTGCGAATCGTTGAAATTTCTGCATTTTGATAATGCTTTTTGGC
Organism: uncultured bacterium; assembly: GCA_964015645.1. Classification (GTDB taxonomy): domain Bacteria; phylum Calditrichota; class Calditrichia; order RBG-13-44-9; family J075; genus CAXHHS01. The sequence goes on along the minus strand of CAXHHS010000633.1, from coordinate 3,015 downwards.
TTCCTTCGCACTGTAATTAGCATGGCTTAAACTTTGGTTTTGATGGTGATATGCCGCTTCCTTAAGTTTTTTTTCTCCTTTTGTAAATAATTCCGGTGCAAACATATCTGCATTAATATCCAGGGCATTTTGGCGAATATCCATCACATTGATTAAAAATTGTTGGGTCTCTTCAACTTGCGATATCCAAAAAGACAAATCTTGCTCAATGCGTTCGAATTCTTTTTCGAGATCGACCTGGACATACTCGGGAGAATAGGTATGGAGTTTTTCAATATCCGCATTTATCGTGCTGAATTTATCCGGAAAAAATAAATCCCCGCCCTTGGCTTTTAAAATAATGGCGAGAGATTCTAATTTTGATAGATCATAATTGGTTTGCCCTAACATCAAACAGGCGAATAGGAAAGAGGTTAGAAAGATGTGAAAAGACCAGTTGCGCATTTTGTATCCGAATTAATCAAAAGTGGTACTTGTAAACCTCCCGGAGGTTTTATCCAAACTTGATATTAAAATAAGTGTCAAATACTATAAAAAGCCTTAAATATGCCACATTTGAACCTCCGGGAGGTTGCTTCTACATAAAAATAAAATGAATGCGAATATACAATATTCAAAATTTAACATCAAATGTAATTCTCGACATTGGTATACATTCCAATAGCTAAAACTACATTTTGTAGAAGGAGAGCGATGCAAGCATTCAATTAGCGTTCAAAATAGAACGGATGTTAGATTCCAGATCGTTTAATTCAACGGTTTTTTGATCACCCGTTGCCATATTCTTAATATTTGCTTTTTGAGTGGATTGTTCATCCGGGCCGGCAATAATCACAATCGGAACTTTTTTGTCATTTGCTAAACCGAATTGGCCGCGCAGCTTGGATTTGCCGGTATACAAATCCGTATTAATGCCAGCCTGGCGTAGCATTTGAGTGATTCGAATAGAATAGGGGAGAGAGGGTTCATCAAAAACCGTTACTAACACCTGGGTGGAGGTATTAAGGTTCGAAGGAAACATTTCCAACTCATCCATTACAGTAATGATACGCTCCAGGCCGATAGAGCTGCCAGTCGCCGGTTGGTTTTGCCCGGAAAAAAGGCCGATCAAATTATCATAGCGTCCGCCGCCGGTAATGCTGCCGATTTTGGGTTCTTCCACAATCGTTTCAAAAATCGGGCCGGTATAGTAATCCAGCCCGCGGGCAAGGCACAGGTCAAAAACGTAATTACTTTCCGGAACTTCATACTCCGTGAGAAATTGTAACAATCGTTCGATGTCTTCGATGCCCTGACGCCCATTTTCACTTTCTGCTAATAATTGGCTCGCCCGGGTTAAGCGATCCCGGTTGCTGCCGTCGATTTTAAGAATATCCATAATTTTTACGATTGCAGTATTCTCAATCTCTGACTTTCTTAGAATATTTTCCACACCTTCAAAGCCAACTTTATCTAACTTGTCGATGGCTCGGTATACTTCAAATTCTCGCTCCATATCGATACCGGCAACTTCCACAATACCGGAAAGCACTTTACGGGTGTTAATGCGAATTTTAAACGATTTGAAATTCAGGGCGATTAAAATTTCATTTGTTACTGCGATGGCTTCCGCATCGGCAATCATCGATGGGCTTCCGATGATGTCTGCATCGCATTGATAAAATTCCCGAAACCTTCCTTTTTGCGGCTTATCCGCCCGCCAAACCGGCTGAATTTGATAGCGCTTAAACGGCTTGGGTAATTGTGGATACATAGCAACAACCCGCGATAATGGAACTGTCAAATCGTACCGCAGCCCAACTTCCCGCTCTCCCCGGTCAATAAACCTATAAGTTAGACGATCTCCCTCCTCGCCATATTTACCGGAAAGTGTTTCCCACATCTCCATTGTTGGCGTTTCTAACGGTTCAAATCCGTATTTTTCAAAAATTGATTTTATAATGTTGATAACGTAATTTCGTTTTACCATTTGTGATGGTAAAAAGTCGCGTGTTCCTTTATACAATCGGGGTTGTGCTTTTTTTGCCAATTGTTTGCTCCTAATTTGCGGTAATAGCGCCTTCGTTTATCCAGGTTTCGATAGCGTTTATTTTTGCATCGGAGATTCGAGGCGCATTGGGCGGCATTCTTCTTGAAATACCGGGAACTTCATTAAACAGTGTTTGAAATAATATACTTTGAACCGCGCTGAACGGTGTAACGACCAAAAACCCGCTGTTTCCAATAAAAGTCGGGTTGCTGCTTTCCAAATTTAAACCGCCAGCCTGGCTGCCGGCCTGGTGGCAACCCGGAACCGTTGCGCAATCTTCAAAAAAAATCGGTCGAATGTGTTGGGTATAACTTAAGTTGCTGTCTGGAAACGCGCCTTCATCCGGGTTCATTCCCGAATTATCAGAACTACATGAAACAATCGTTAAAATTAATAAAATTAATCCCGATAATAGTGACTTAAACATTATAGAATTTAGCATAGTTTTATATTTTTCCATTGATCTTATAATAGTTTTCATCAAATTTAGCGAACGAAAAATTTACTACATTTCAAGCAGCTTTTAAAGTGCAATTAAAAATAGGAATGGTTTCTTATGAAAACGAACGGGAATCAACCGGGGACTCCCCCGAGAATTCTTGTAGTTGATGATGAATTGTCCGTTCATCGATTGTTATCCGCCTTTTTAAAGAAGCATGATTACATCGTTGAAAACTGCATGGACAGCCAGGAGGTGGTTGAGAAAGCGGAAAAGTTTCAGCCGGATTTAATTTTACTCGACCTGATGATGCCCAAACTCGATGGCGTTAGTGCCACTCGCCGAATTCGAAATTTACAACTCAATTCCTATCTGCCAATTATTGTATTAACCGCTAAAAAGGATGTACGCGATATGGTAACCGCGTTAGAAGCGGGAGCGGATGATTATATTACCAAGCCGTTCGAATTCGAAGAGCTAATGGCGCGAATCAAAAATATGCTGCGAATGAAAAATCTACAGGATGGCCTTGTCAGCAAATCTGAAG
>CAXHHS010000632.1:0-4715 GCA_964015645.1 uncultured bacterium | reverse complement strand
TACACCAAGAAGCTCGTCGGCAGCGTCAGATGTGTATAAGAGACAGTCGATGTATTGATCGATTTCCTTGAGAATAGCCTCCTGGGCAAAAGCGGAAGCGTAGAAATTGATTACCGTAAAAAAGACAGTCGCAAGATAGATAAACCTGGAATATTTCGAACACATAGTTTGCCTCACAGTTTTCTGAAACACAGCCATCATTATCGCTTGGGTAAATTTATAAATCCCCGGCAATAAACCAATCAATTGATTTATTTTATTTGATTTCGTAATCGCGATCATCTAAATTTGTGGTTCGATTTTTATTTTAGGCTGAATTTTTATTTAAAATTATAGGAGTAACTTTATTATGATGTCGAGATTGCGTGATATGACCAAATGGGTGCTTTACATCCTGGTCTTAGCATTTGTCGGATTGATGGTATTTGAATGGGGCGCAGATTTTTCTACCATAAACCAGGGCGGTCAATCCGTTATTGGCGAAATTAACGGCCATGAAATTACCTATGAGCAATTTAGCTTTGCGGTTCGCGATGCCCGTTTTCGGGAAGAACAGCGCACCGGGCAAAACCCTGATCAGGATGGCATTCGCAGAATTCGCAACCAGGTTTGGGATGATTACGTGCGGCGAATCCTGCTGCAAGATGAGATCGAAAAACTGGATATCCAGGTAACCGACATTGACGTTACCAGCTATATCCGCCAGGTTGTAACCCAACAATATATCAGCGACCCGAATTTCCAAACCGATGGTATTTTTGATGAGAGCAAACTAAACGAAGTCCTTACCCATCCGGATAACAAATTCAATTTATTGCGCATGGAAGCGGAAGCCAGCCAGGATTTGCCCTACGCCAAATTAAATGAGTTATTGAACGCTTCCATTATTGTCCCGGAGCAGGAATTACGGGATGAATTCGCTAAAAAAAATGTGAAAGCAAAAGTGGCCTATTTAAGCGTTCCGGTCTCGGCATTTGCAAAAGATTCTGTTGATGTTTCTGACGCCGATCTTCGCAATTACTACGATGAGCACAAAGATGATTACAAGGTAGACGAAAAACGCAAAGTTAATTATGTTAAGTTTTCACTCGATCCTACCGCAGAAGACAGCGCAGCAGTATATGCCCACGCGGAAGACGTTAAGCAACGCGCATTAAATGGGGAAGATTTCGCGGCAATGGCCGATGCCGAATCGCAAGATCCGACGGCAGCCACCAATCATGGCGACCTGGGCTATTTCGATAAAAAAACTATGGTAAAAGAATTTACCGACGCCGCTTTTGCAGCAGAAATTGGCGAAATTGTTGGCCCGGTGAAAACGAATTTTGGTCTACACATCATCAAAGTTGAAGATAAAAAAGTAGAAGATGGCGAAGAGAAAGTGAAAGCCTCGCACGTGTTGCTAAAATTTGAAGCAAGCCCGACGACTACCGATATTGCCCAACGCAAAGCGGAAGAGCTTGCCGCTAACGCTGCGGAGCAAGGACTCTCCGTTGCCGCCGACAACATGGGTGTACCCGTTTTAGAATCCAAAGATTTTACTGAAAATCGATCCGGCCAAATCCCTGGCGCCGGGCGAGTGGAAAGCGCTATGTCCTGGGCATTTAATAACGAAAACGGAGCCGTTTCCGAAGTGTATTATACCGATACCGGTTATTTTATCTTTGAAGTCGCCAACGCAACTCCCGCCGGTTTCCGCCCGTTCGAAGAAGTTAAAAACATCTGCAAAGCCCGCGTAGAAAGCGAAAAACGCAAAGAGCTTGCAGTTGCTTATGCCGACCAGGTTACCCAACAAGTGAAATCAACCTCGGATTTTGCCGAATTTCAACAAATCGCCGAATCCTTTAAAGATGTCGTTACAGCAGATACGATCTCCGGTGTAACGCCCAATGCCTACCATGCCAAGTTTGGCCGGGCACCGGCAGTCATCGCTCGCGCATTTAGCATTCCCTTAAATGAGACCTCCGGCCTGCTCGAAACCGACCGCGGTGTTTATTGGATTCGCGTTCTGGAGCGCTCCGATTTTGATGAAGAGGCATACGAAGAAGAAAAAGCCTCCATTCGCTCCCGCCTGGTTGCCCAAAGAGGCCGTTCCGTTTACAACCTGTGGTTTAACCAGCTAAAAGAAAATGCGGAAATTATTGATAACCGCTATCGCTTTTTCCGGGGATAAACACTACGACTTAATACGCTCCATCTAGTTGTTTGTCAAGTTTGATTCGATAAGTTAGCCTCTCGCTTCGACTCCGCTCAGCGTGACACAGCAGTCATCCTGAGCGGAGTCGAAGGATGTACCAGCTTGCCAAAACAAAGTTGCCGCTCTACCAGTTGCATATAGAGTTTTGGAGTAATGGAAATTTCATCAATCCAATACTTCATTTTTTATACACTGATAATTTTTTGGAGGAGATCATGGCCGATGTGAAACCCTTTCGCGGATTGCGCCCGCAGAAACACCTGGCAGACAAAGTTGCCGCCCCACCTTATGATGTTTTGAACAGTGAAGAAGCCCGCCAATTGGCAAAAGATAATCCCTACAGCTTTTTGCACATCAACAAACCGGAAATCAGTTTGCCGCCGGAAGTGGATTTATACGATGACCGTGTATACCAAAAAGGCGCGGAAAACCTGCGCAAGATGATCGACGAAAAGATTGTGGTGCAGGATGATTCGCCGCATTTTTATGTCTACAAACAGGTGATGGGCAGCCACGAACAGGTGGGATTGGTGGCCTGTGCTTCGGTGGAAGATTATGAAAACGACATCATCAAAAAACACGAATTTACTCGCCCGGATAAGGAAGACGACCGCGTTAAACACATCGACCATCAAAACGCCCAGGTTGGCCCGGTTTTCCTGACCTATCACGCCAATCAAACGATTGATACCTTAACAGCGACTACCATGCAATCGACCCCGGAGTATGATATTACCGGCGATGACGGCGTTCGGCATACGCTATGGATTGTCGATAATGCTGACACCATTTCCACCATTCAAAACACATTTGCCGGCATCGATTATCTGTATGTCGCTGACGGCCATCACCGGTCTGCCGCTGCCATGCGCGTTAAGCAGCAACGCCAGGCAGCAAACGCTTCTCATAGCGGTGAAGAAGAATACAACTACTTTCTCGTCGTCATTTTTCCCCACAACCAGATGCAAATTCTCGATTACAATCGCCTGGTAAAAGATTTGAACGGGCGCAGCAAAGAAGAATTTTTGAAGGAAATCGCAGCAAATTTTTCCGTTACAAAGCTCGACAGCGGCCAGCCCTACAAACCCCAAAAAGCTCACGAATTCGGAATGTATTTGCAGGGAGACTGGTACAAATTAGAAACACCCCCCGGTTCCTTTGATCCCAACGACCCGGTTGGCCGGTTAGATGTCAGCATACTTCAGGAAAATTTGCTCTCCCCGATCCTGGGAATCAAGGATCAGCGTAAAGATAAACGTATCGATTTTGTTGGCGGAATTCGCGGTTTAGGCGAGCTAAAAAAACGCGTGGATAGCGGCGATTGGGCGGTGGCCTTTGCCCTCTTCCCCACTGCTATCGAGGATTTAATCGCCATCGCCGACGCCGGTGAGGTAATGCCGCCGAAATCTACCTGGTTTGAGCCGAAATTGAAGAGCGGGTTGGTGGTGCATTTGTTGGGGTGATTTTTTCTTCGGAATTTTAATTCTCAGCTAACCTGTCTGTTTTTCCTGGTCAGATTCGTTAAGTATTTGGGATACCGATTTTATGATTTTTGGAATATCCGATTGTATAGTATCCCAAACAATCACATAATCTACTCCAAAATATCCGTGAATTAAATGATTTCTCATCCCGGCAATATTCTTCCATGGAATATCACTATATTTTTTCTTTATGGCATCAGGTATATTCTTCGCTGCTTCTCCGATTATTTCAAATTTCCTTATAACCGCACTTGATGTCTTCTCATCATCTATAAATTCATCATAGTCGAAATCTTTTACAAAATCCAGTATATGTTGAGCGGCTTTTATTATATCACCTAAAAACAGTTCCGGGATTCTTTTCATACGTAAACTATGTCTTTATAAATATCATCTACAAGTTCTTTGCGAACCGCGCGTTGAGAAACAACATCAACTTTTGTCTGTAATCGCTCTTCCAGAAAATTGCTTAACCCGACTAAATCTAACAGAGTAGCGCCTTTATGAAATTCAACCAATATATCGATATCACTATTTTGATTTTGTTCCTCGCGAGCATAAGAACCAAATATGCCCTTAATATCGGCTTTATATCTTTCAGATATTTCTTTTTTAAGGTTATGAAGAATTTCTATTATTTGCTGCTTTGTCATCTTTCCAGTGCCTTTCGCTCTATATCGGATGTTCAACGTTATTCTTGATCCAGGCGACCTATTTTTTTCAAAAATGTAATGTATTCTTAAATTGATAAAAAGGATAAATTTTAAATTGGAGTTTTATGGAGCTGAGATACAATTTTATAGCGTATAACGACTTTGCGGTTCCGGCAACCTGGCACAAAATTTTGCTACATTTTAATAATGTTTAGGGAGTAGGATAAGAAGTAATATCCCACCCCCTAAACTTCCCGATTTATTTTTGAGAGCCGTTGATAATTCAGGTGTCTCGAAAAAAACGCGTGGATAGCGGTGATTGGGCGGTGGCCTTTGCCCTTTTCCCCACTGCTATCGAAGATTTAATCGCCGACGCCGTTG
>CAXHHS010000631.1:0-4766 GCA_964015645.1 uncultured bacterium | reverse complement strand
CGTTGGGGTTTCAAATTTATCAAGTTTTGTAAACTTGTGTATAAACCGTAGCCCGTCAGGGACGACTGAAAGCAAATTTCAAACATCCCTGACGGGACTATTTTATCCATGTTCGATTTCTTTTCCCACCAGTAAACTGGTGGGCTATCTTCAAGGGTCCCTAACGGGACCAAAAAACATAAAAAATTAGTGCCATTGAGTTAAAGCCCCAATTCTTCCGAAATCCCTTGCATTGCCTTTATTACGAAATCGATGTGCTCATCAAGCTCCACACCTAACTCCGCTGCGCCATTGCGAATATCATCGCGGCTTACCTGGGCGGCAAATCGTTTATCCTTCATTTTTTTCTTAACGGATTTAACGCGAACCTCGGCCAATTTACGGCTGGGGCGAACGTAGGCGACGGCGGTTATAAATCCACAGAGTTCATCAACCGCAAAAAGGGTTTTTCGCATTAAATTATCGCGCGGTACGCCGGTATAATCCGCATGGCTGAGGATGGCCTGAATCCAGTCTTCCGGGTAGCCTTTTTCTCTTAATATTTTCGCCCCTTCCATGGGGTGTTGTTCCAGGCTGGGATATTTTTCATAGTCAAAATCGTGCAGCAAACCGACGATTCCCCAGGCTTCTTCATCTTCACCATTTTTTTTCGCATACGCGCGCATCGCCGCCTCTACCGATAGCGCATGTTTTAACAGCCCTTCTTTTTGAGTGTACTCGGTTAATAATTGATAAGCATCTTCGCGGGTCATAAGTATTTCCTTTTAAATAATGGGTGTTTAACCTCCCGGAGGTTTTAATCTCCTGATAAGTTTTTCAACCGCACAAGGGTTGCGCCCCAAGAGCCAGCGCTGCCTTCCTGCCAGTATTCTTCAACTTCCGGTAATTTTTCTAAAATGTTATGCACCATGTTTCGTAATACGCCTTTTCCTTTACCGTGCACGATGCGAATTTGGTAAATTCCCTTTTCCCGGCAGGCTTCAAGGTAGTCGGGAACCAGATCCTTTACTTCTTTCGGATGAAAGGTGTGCAAATCCAATTCGCCATTGATGGGGTATTCTATCGTATCCATACTTGTTTTGTAATGTTTGACATTTCTTATTTAGTTACATTCTTCTCGCAAAATCGCATACATTAATTGATCAATAATTTTGCCATCTTTGATAATACTTTTCCGCAGTCGCCCTTCGAATGTATAACCGGCTTTTTCCAGAACGCGGGCCGAAGCCGGGTTCCAGTCAAAAACACCGGCGTAAATTCTTTCCAGGTCGAACTTGGCGAAGCCATATCCCGTTAATGCTTTTAACGCACGGGTGGCGATTCCCTGTCCCCAAAACGGCTCACCCAACCAATAGCCGATTTCGGCGGAAATCCGGTGCACATCCGGTTGAAAGGTTAGCCCGATTCCACCGACAACCTCTTCTTCGGAGGCAATTGCAAAATTGGTGATAACGCGCTGGTTATTCGCAAATCGAACCCAGGTGCGCGCGTCTTTCCTGGTGTAAGGATGGGGAAAACCATCGCGCAGGTTGATCCAAACGTTGTAGTTGTTGGCGTATTTAACAAGCGCGGCTTCGTCTTTCGCTTTATACTTCCTGATTTTCCAATCGCCGATTGGGATTTCCATTTAGGATGCCTTGGATTTTTTTAACATCTAATTTAGTGTGTGATTATAAATATCGGAAGAATTTTTTGAAGCAAGAAAACAAGGCTCTATTCCCAATTGGAGTAGTGCGTTTTCTTTCTTTGTAATTTCTTGCGAAAATAGCCAGTTCTGTTTTAATTTCTACAAAAAACAAAAGACATGACATCCACCAGCCGTAAAACTATTATTTGGCTCGCGGGATTTTTCCTCCTCACCTGCCTCGGCCCTAAAGAAGGATTATATCCTCCGCCCAAAAACGAGCTTACTAAATCCATCCACGTTATCAACCTCGGCTGGCACAGTGGCATTATTTTTTCGCGAGCGGAAATTAATGATAGTCTCTGGCCAGCGATTCGCGATTTTCCTGAGACGCAATTCATCGAAACCGGTTGGGGTGACGCCGATTTTTACCAGGCGGATGAAAACACGGTTTGGATGGGCGCAAAGGCGTTGCTGCTACCGACTTCCAGCGTATTGCACGTGGTTGGATTTAATCGTCCGCCGGAAGATTATTTTCGCGGATATCAAATTATAAAGATCGCCCTATCGGATTCCGGTTACAACCGGCTGTGTACATTTATTCAAAACAGCTATGCAAAAAATGATAGCGGGAAGGTAATTCCTTTAGGCCGCGGACTGTATGGTGAAAGCCGCTTTTATAAAGCAAAGGGAAAATATGTCTTTGCCAACACTTGCAACAATTGGATTGCCAAGGCCGTGCGAGCTACAGGCTACCCAATTACACCGGTTTATAGCTGCACGTCGGGGAATTTATTTTCCCAATTGCGGAAATTTGGGGAAGAAGTTGGCACAAAGTAGAAAAACTCTAAGTGGTAAGTTGCAAATAGTAGCCAGGAAAGATTTAGTAGGCAATCAAGCAGTAGGCAGTAGGCAGTAGGCAATTTACAAAATTAAACAACCGGAAACGTTAGCTTCCACAATACACAAACGGCATTATAGAATATAGCCCAGGGATCGTCACCAGGCGAACTCTGGAACACAAGTGGCAATCTTTTATGAAACGGGGAATCGGGGAAACGGAGATGGAAAAAACAGAGTATTTTGAAATAAGCGATTATAGCGCAGAATATGGGCCGAGGCCGTTTATTTTATCATCGAAACGCGTTATAAGTTTCCAGGATTTTTTTCAACTTGTCGATGATGCTGCGATTCAATTGCGCCAGAAAAATATTACAGCAGGGGATCGTGTTGCATTGTTGGGGGCGAACAGCGTCGAGCATTTGATATTACTAATGGCTTTATGGCAACTCGAAGCAGTCGCTGTTCCGGTTAGCGAACGATTTCCCGAAAATCAACTTGTAGAACTACTTTCAGCCGCCGGTTGCAGCAAAATTATTTTGATAAATCACGCCCATGATATTGAGCTAAAATTGTTTAATTCGGAAATCCTAAGTTTCAAGTTTCAAGTTTCAAGTTTCAAATCGAAAGTTGAAAACCGTGAACCACGAAACACGAATCACGAAACACGCTCCCCAATTCCCCTGGAACATCTCGCCACTATCATCTTCACCTCCGGTAGTTCCGGGCAACCGAAGGCAGCGTTACACACCATTGGCAATCATTATTTTAGCGCAGCAGGATCGAATGAAAATATTCCGTTTGGGGCGAGGGATTGCTGGCTATTATCGCTGCCATTATACCATGTTGGAGGGTTGGCGATTTTTTTTCGAGCACTGGTTGGCGGTGGCGCAATCGCTATTCCGGAGCCGGGAATGACATTGCCACAAACAATTGGAAAATCAGAAGTTACGCATATTTCCCTGGTAGCGACACAGTTATTTCGATTATTACAATCCGAAGATGGAAGGAAAGCCTTATCACGTTTAAAAGCGATTTTATTGGGTGGAAGCGCTATCCCGCGAACCCTCATTCAACAAGCGATAGAGTTGGGATTACCAATCCACACCAGCTACGGTTCTACGGAAATGGCTTCGCAAATTACAACCACGCCGCCAAACGCATCACCGGATAAATTGTTTACTTCCGGAAAATGTTTAAAACACCGGGAGATTGAAATTTCAGCGGATGGCGAAATACTTGTAAAAGGGAAAACACTGTTTTCAGGATATATTGAAGATGATTCGCGAAAGCGAAATGTAGATAACAGTGGCTGGTTTGCCACCGGCGATATTGGCAAGATAGATGAAGATGGTTACTTAGTCGTCGTTGGCCGGAAAGACAATATGTTTATTTCCGGTGGAGAAAATATCCAACCGGAGGAGATTGAAACTTGTCTTTGCCAAATGGAAAATATCAACCGGGCGGTTGTTGTAGCTGTGGAAAATAAAGAATTTGGAAAACGCCCGATTGCATTTATCGAATTAAAAAAGAACCAGTTGATCGCTGAAGCAGCAATCCGAAAATTTCTCAACCGCTACATCGCCCGTTTTAAGATCCCCGATTATTTTTTTCCCTGGCCGGATGCGGTAAACCAGGCCGGCATAAAAGTGGATCGCCAATATTTTCAAAAATTGGCAGGGAAATTAGTCAAGTGATCATCGACAATTCAACATCCTTCCTGCAATAGCAAGATTTCAAATTCATCCTTTTTTTCGGGGTTGTTCGTCTAAACAAAAAAGTCCCTTAAATCCGGGTTTAGATGAACTAAACCGAGTAACAAAAACAAAGGAGAATATTGTTATGAAATTTCTGGAATTTAAATTCTCAATATTTATTGTAGTATTGGTTTGCTGCGCCGGTATTTTACTCGTTGCCGTTGGTGAGGCCCCGTCTGAAAATTCTGAGAAGACCGCAAATGGGCAGAAATTAATGTCGCGCGATAAGGAAATCGCCATAGCGTTGAGTGCAGCCCCGGAACATTTGCGCCAGGATGCAACCGCTTATGTGCTGGAACGCAATGGCTATGTTAAAGTGCGGGAAGGCAGCAACGGATTCTCCTGCCTGGTGGTGCGATTCGGTAATATTATTGCACCTTACGCCTACGATAAAGAGGGCGCCGAAACCCTTATGTTAGCGGATTTTCGCCGCGCAGAGTTAGTTGCACAAGGCAAAAGCCATCAAGAGGCTCAAAAAATTCTGGCGGAAGAATATAAAAGCGGCAAATTATTAGCGCCGCGCAAACCGGGTGTTGCTTATATGC
>CAXHHS010000630.1:0-4766 GCA_964015645.1 uncultured bacterium | reverse complement strand
ATGGCATCGGCAATTTCTGCCAGGGAGGAGCCGGGATTTTCCAGGATGCTTACTAAAAAACCGGTTTTGTCTTCCTTGATCCATTTTTGAAGGTTTGAATAAATCTCCGTTTCGCTAATATGGGCGCTGGCAAGCTTAAAAATTTCTTCGCTGATGTAGGATTCCGGCAGGGCTTTGCGCTCATGGGGCCGATTGGCATCATCTGCTAATTCGGTCTCTCCACTGCTAATCACACCGAAATATTCCAATATCTGCTCCGCCTCTTTGATGCCGATTCGGCAGAGATGGTTGGTCATTTTACGAGAAATACGCATCAACAATTGGAGGTCGGTTCGGCGCAGCAAATCCAGGATGATCCACCAATTTTCTTTCCGTTTTCCGGAATTGTTTTCATCCTCAAACACCTTTTTAATTCTCAGGTGCAACGTGTAGTGGCCAAGGCGGTCGGCAATGGTATTGATCAGCTTTCGTTCTTCTTTCAAAAACGGCCCCTCATCCGCTAATGGCCTTTCCTCAGCATAATATACAGTGATGGTTCCTGCGACTTCATCCTGAACGAAGATATTCGCACTTTGCATCCAGGGGCTTTTTTTAAAGTCAACAGATTGATACACGGAGTCGCGGTAAGTGATTTTTGCCTGGCAGATGTCGGGATATTGCCAACCCGGGGGAATCGCCTCAATAATCTCCTGTAAAATATGATCCAGGGTTATTTCGCTTTTGCCTAAAATTTCCTCGATTTTGTAGAGACAGTTCAATTCTTTGGCCCTCTCTTTTAAGGCCGCAACCAAACTGTCCAAAGACTTATCCTGATCGATCATGATTTTCCTTTAACCTTTATCCTTTCAGGATGGCGCCTCGCCCGCTTCTTCCATCTACCTTAATACGGAGCGGATTTGGCAATTCTACATGGCGAACAAATTGGGTTTCCGTAACCGTTTTTTGCTGCGCCAACCACTGCCAATCAATTTGATAGTTGCCGGAGTAATTTACCGAAAAATAAGAGACTTTGAAACTGCTAAGGTTATGAAAAAAATGGGAGCCTTGGCTGAGTTCGACATCCATATTGGGCAGCGTCGCTTCCACGATCGCTTTCGCCCCGGAAACCTGTCCCCAATTGACGGGAATGCCCAACCAGGGATCGGAACTGCCCCATCGCCCGTATCCGATTAGCAAATAGGGGCGCCGGGCGGCAGCCAGTTGCCGGTTGATTATTTCCAAATCCAAAGCAATACGTTGGGTATATTTTGCCTCGAATGGTTCCGGTTTAACAAAAACCACATCTTGAATCGCTTCATTGGTGCCATTTCCTAAAACCTTTTCCGAGGCCGCCAAAACATTCTCGCCCGTTAAATCTGCTTCGCTCACTGCCACCTGTTCGGTAGAAACAACCATTGGCCGCACTTGTAAAAAGCCAAAGCGAACGGATTTAGCCGGATCTCCATCGCCCGGAAAGGTTATTGCAAATTCCATCTCTACCGGCGCGCCAATTGCCTTTTCACAAGCGTGTAACAACGCTTTGATGACGTCATTCAAGGCAAATTCTTTCAGTTTTAACACCGGCGCAAAATTAATGATTCTCGCTCCCGGCGCGCCCACGCCGATAGATACTCTGCCGGATTGGGCATCGTATGTGGAGGCTGTAAATCGCAGCGTTTGATCCGTTTCCGCATCTACCAAATTTGTTTTTAGCAAATACTCCGTTTCCCGAATGGGGTCGTAAGCCGGGGGCTTGCCCATATTAACCGTCCAGAATTCGGTTTGCGTTCGTTTCAGAAGCTCCCCCACCGATCCGAATGGCGGATCAATTTGCGGATACGCCGGTGAATATACCCAGGAAATACCGCCGTCGACAATCGTTTTGCCCAGCCCCAGCGCCAGGTTTACCACCCCGTCTTGCGGCTTCGCGCGACTCATAGGGTAGAAATTATACGACCGCGCCACTCCTGATATTTCAGGATAAAAGCGATCATTGTGACGCTTTCCGACGACCTCTTGAATGATCATCGCCATTTTTTCTTCTTCGATAGCGTGTTCCGTTGCGATTGCATAATTCTTTGCTGCCCGGAAAAATGTTGAGGCATATACAAACTTGATCGCTTCCGTCAATTTGCGAAAACGGGTGTCGGCGTCATGCTGGTTGTTGGGAATCATTTTGGTTCCATAAATTCCGGCAAACGGTTCGTATAGCGCGTCTTCCAGCATACTTGAAGACCGAATGGCCAGCGGCGTATGCACTTGCGAAATAAGCGCTCGCAGGTCGCCGAGGATCTCAGTTGGCAAATCGGCTTTTTGAAAGGCGTGGGCAATTCGGTCGTCAGTTAGATCCGAACAGGCGATTTCGTTAAGATGATTTCGCTTCATAAAGGCATCAAATACATCGGTACGAATGACTGCCATAGTCGGAATACTGATCTCGGTTTTCGGGAAATCGGCAGATTGAAACTCCGAGGCAAGCATCTTTTCGGCAAATATCAGCCCCTGCGCTTTTCCCCCCATTGATCCGCTTCCAATGGAAGTTATCCGCTCCTCTCCATCGAAAAACTTGCGGTTAAACGAGGGTAAATGTGTTTGAGATGAGGTATCTGACATTTAATCGCCTTTCGGAGTTTGTAAGTAAAATCTGTTGAATTCCTCTCCTTTTTCTCCTGCCGCAATATTCAATCTACAAGCGTAAATCGTTACACCCAACCCCGATCCTTGCAAGCCCGGGCAACCCGGTCTATGGCAATCATATAAGCCGCATCCCGCATGGACACTTTTCTTTTTTTAGCCAAATCACTAACCGCGATGAAGGCCGAAGTCATTTTTACATCGAGCTTTCCGAGCACCTCATCTTTTTCCCAATAATAATTCATATTGCTTTGCACTTGCTCAAAATAGCTGCACGTAACGCCACCGGCGTTGGCCAGGAAATCCGGAATCAGGAAAATACCCCGCTCATCGATCACTTCATCCGCTTCGAGAGCCGTCGGCCCGTTTGCGCCTTCGGCAATAATTTTAACGCGTTTACTGATGTTGTTCACATTATCAAGCGTAATTTGGTTTTCCAGGGCGGCAGGAATAAGGACGTCAACATCTTGTTCCAACCAGGCTTCGCCTTCTAAAATTTCATAGCCTAATTCCTGGGCTTTTTCTTTGTTTATACCGCCGAAAGGGTCGACGACTTTCAACAGTTCATCAAGATGAATACCATCTTTTTTACGAAATGAATACGCTTTTTCATCTGCCTGATCCCAACAAGATACACAAGTGACAGTTCCGCCAATTTGATTGTAAAGCTGTATGGCATATTGGGCAACATTGCCGAATCCTTGAACGCTGGCGGTGGTATCTTGCGGTTTGAGGCCCAACTCCTTTAAGGCTTCACGAAGGGTAAAAACAACCCCGTAACCGGTGGCCTCTTTTCTTCCCTGTGAGCCGCCGATGCCAACCGGTTTTCCAGTGATGAACCCTGGATATTTGCCGCCGTGAATCGCTTCGTACTCATCCAGCATCCATAGCATACTTTGGGCGTTGGTCATAATATCCGGGGCGGGAACATCCAGGTTTGGTCCAACATCCCTGGCGATACGCCGTATCCATCCCCGGCAAATTTGCTCCAGTTCTCGCTCGCTCAAATTATGGGGGTCGCAAACCACCCCGCCCTTGCTGCCGCCTAACGGTATATCAACTACTGCACATTTCCAGGTCATCCACATCGATAAGGCCCGGACCGTGTCGATAGTTTCCAGCGGGTGAAAGCGAATACCGCCTTTACCGGGGCCGCGCGCATCATTGTGCTGCACCCGGAATCCTCGAAAAATTTTTGTGCTGCCATCATCCATGTGCACCGGAATGCTAAACTGGTATTCCCTTATCGGGTAGCGCAACAACTCGCAAGTGGCGCTGTCTAATGCAAGCAGATCGGCCACCTGGTCAAACTGTTTTTGTGCCATCTCAAACGCGTTAAATGCTTTGCTGTTCATAATTTTACTCCTTATCGTGATATGCCTATGGAATATGATTATGTTGTAATTTCAAACGTTAGTGGTGGAAACGTCTTTAACAATCTACGCGGCCTTTGAAGGCGGCTATAAATTTTATAAACAATCCCTTCTGCCGGAGAATATTCCAGTTTTGCATCATTCGTGTTAACAACAATAGTGCGAAGGATACTGTTTCTGTAAATTACCAACACGTTTACATTCTCAAGTGTTTCGGGATCACCCCATTCACACTCAATAACAAGATCGACTTTTTTATAGGCAATAGTGGTATCAATGGCAGTGCTATCATTGGCATAGGTTGCGCTGCCGAGGAAAAGGATACTGAGTATAACTAAGCTAAAGGCGAGAGAAATTTGTTTGAATTTCATGATAACATCTCCTTTTGTTTAACATTTTATAGCTCAATTTTTTCTACTGCAATTTTGAGTAATTCAAAAAGTTTGCCGTATTTGTTGAATCAATGGAAGATGTTGAAATAAAATGACTTAGGGGAAATTCAAAGAATAGATGTGACTTTAGAATCATGCCACAGATCATTATTACTCGCTTGATAATGGTCGTTAA
Organism: uncultured bacterium; assembly: GCA_964015645.1. Taxonomy (GTDB): domain Bacteria; phylum Calditrichota; class Calditrichia; order RBG-13-44-9; family J075; genus CAXHHS01. The sequence continues at coordinate 213 of CAXHHS010000630.1, read as the reverse complement.
GTGTTTTAGAATTAATATATTATTCTATAAAGCTTAATCCTGGTATATGGCGAAAATATGGCACTTTTATTCCTGGTTTAGCACGAAACAAAACAAACGGATGCGTACACTCGATAATTTTTGCTCTCAAAAAATTTGAAAATGCGTGATTTTGTTAAACGTTTATTGCCAGGGTCAATTGAGAAGGCGCTATACAAGAAAAAGAAAAGGGCG
>CAXHHS010000629.1:0-4796 GCA_964015645.1 uncultured bacterium | reverse complement strand
TTCGATCATTTAGTGAAATTTATTTGATTTTAATTCAACTTGAATCATCCTCCGCTAACCGGCGCAGTACAGTACAGCAGCAACACATTTTGCACATCATACAAATTCCCAAATCCATAAAATACACTGCTGTTTTATCTCTTAAACCGGCCATTTGGATTCAATCTTTGTTTAGGTCTTTTTAATGATTGAGATTGTAAATCTCGATTATTCTCATTCTTTTCAAAGTTTAATTTTGTATGTCTTTTACAAAATTAAAAAACCCGTTAGCTGCCGGGGCAAGTAACGGGTTTTTGTCAAAGCGTTTTATGTAACATTGCTACATATCTATTGATCTCCCATTGCTTGCTCCGCAGGGCAGCATCATACAACACATGCAGCAACACATTGTTTTTTGAGTCAAATTAATTTTAAGTTGATTTTTTTTCATTCTTAAGTCTTTTTCTTGTAATAACCGCGATCAATATAAAGTCGAAAAATCCTATTTCAAAAACATTTTTCGCCGAAATGAAATCGGGATTACAAATTTAAATTCCCCGCACCATTCCAATGGCCAAATACACTACGAGCAATCCCAATAATAGGTTCAATCGCCCAAACCAACTGGCGCTTTTACGCAGTTTTTTTGCTTGCGGGGAATCCGGGTTTGCCTGCCACAACTCCGTCGCTTTCGGGCCGATGTAAAAATCGTGAACAGCGCTCATTATCAAAATTATCGCGAAAATCAATAATTTGGTAAGCAGCGTTTCCCCAAAATCGCCGTTCCAAAATCGCTTGCTGGTCAGTGAGTTCCAATCCCGCACCCGGTAATATAAATTGAAGATGCCGGTAACAAGAAATAACCCCAGGCAAATCCATCCTACAAAACGAAACTTCAACCCGGTTTGATGAAAAAGCTGCCCGGAAAATTGCTGATACTCCGGCTTGCGAACTACTGGCACGACAATCAAAGCTAAAAACAACATTCCACCTAACCAGATAACCACGGAAAGGATGTGTAGAAAAAGAGAAATGTGGTAAACTGTTGCCATTAGAAATCCTTTTAATTACCGTTTCTTCAGCATCTCGCGATTAAATGCCTCCGATTGGCCTTTTGCAATACTCAGCGTCTTCCAATTCTTCCCAACAAGAAATTTTGCTAAAAATACTATTTGCCCGACATGATAAGAATAATGCCCTAGCTGGCGATTCATTGCCCGAATAACCGAATGCGGCTGCTGGCGAATGTAAATGGTTTTGCCTAAATCCTCCGGCGCTAGTGACTCGAGAGTATCGAACGTTACTTTCCAACCCGCTTCCCAGAATTCGATTAATTGCTGGCGAGAGTTTTTTGTTTCGATAATAAATTCCGTATCGCGGTGGCGGTTGGGTTTTTCGCCATCGCTGGTTAAAAAATTTGTCCAGCGTGAGAACATATTGCCGGCAATATGTTTCATGAGTAAGGCAATGCTGTTAACCTCGCTGTCTATGGTTTTGAAAAAATCTTCATCATTGACCTGGGCAACGGCGCGTTCTGCAAGCTGTTTGCATTTACGGTATTGATCGATAATGTCTTTCAAATATTCAATGGAGTTTTCTCTGTAATCCATTCGTAGCTCCTTAAAAAGATTTGTATAGATGTTAAATCCATGGAGATGTCAATGTAATAAACTTTATTATTTTTTGATTCTAAATTTATTTTTCGTTATGCTTGTCAAAAAAAATCTCTGCTCATCTATCGTTTATGTAGAGGATAAATAAACTTACGTAGGAGGCCAATGTGAAAATCACCCAAATCGATGTTTACCAATTGAACTACAAATTATTGTTTGACGAATATTCCTGGTCGCGGGGGCAAGTGGTGCAGGGATTTATCAGCAATATTATTAAAATTTCGACGAATGAAGGTATCAGCGGCTTTGGGGAAGTTTGCCCATTGGGGTCAGCTTATATGGCAGCCTATGCGCGCGGTGTGCCCAGCGGTATTGCGGAAATAGGACCATCGCTGCTTGGAAAAGATCCTCGCCAAATCAGTGTTATTTATGCGCTTATGGACAACGCACTTAACGGCCATAATTACATCAAATCGCCAGTTGATAACGCTTGTTGGGACATCCTGGGAAAATCTACCGGGCAGCCAATTTGCACCTTGTTAGGTGGCCGTTACGTGGAAGATTTTCCACTCTATCGGGCAATCCCCCAACGTTCGGCAGAAGGTATGCAAGAAGATGTTGCCAAATATCGCGAACAAGGGTATCGTCGCTTTCAGCTAAAAGTCGGCGGCGATCCGGATGATGATATTCAACGCATAAAAGCGGTGCTAAAGGTGTTGCAGCCGGGCGATATTCTGGTTGCCGATGCCAACACCGGTTGGATAATGCGTGGCGCTATTCGAGTAGCAAATGCCGTTGCCGGGGAAGACCTCTACATCGAACAACCCTGCATTAGCCTGGAAGAGTGTTTAACTGTTCGAGAACACACCGATTTGCCATTTGTTTTAGATGAACCAATGACCGGCATTGCCCCGTTTTTGCAGGCACATACCAATCGAGCAATGGATGTCATCAATATCAAAATATCGAGGGTTGGTGGATTAACAAAGGCAAAGCAGCTCCGGGATCTCTGCGAAACACTTGGCGTCGCCATGACGCTGGAGGATAGTTGGGGAGGTGATATTGCTACCGCGACAATCGCTCACCTTGTTGGCAGCACTCACCCGGATTTTCATTTTACATCCACCGATTTTAATAGCTACAATGATTACCGCGTGGCGGAAGATGCTCCCTGGCGAGAAAAAGGACGCTTACCGGTTCCGAATGCTCCTGGTTTAGGAATTACCGTGGATGAGAAGAAATTAGGAGAGCCGGTTTTGACGGTAAAATAGATTACTCGATACTTAATGTTTTATCCAGCATTCAGTATCGAGTGTTATTCAAAAGTTGCGAAATATACCCGCTATAATAAGCGTAATCAACAAAGACTTCTTCTTAAGTGAAAGAAAGGAGCGACAGTGGCGAAACAAAAACTTCGGTTTTTATCCGCTGAAGATGTTAAAAAAGCGCTGCCGATGAAGCAGGCGGTCGAAGCTATGAAAGCAGCGTTTAGTTTGCTCTCCGGAAAGCGAGCGATTGTTCCCAATCGTCTGCATATAGAGACGCCTGCCCACAATGGCACAACCTTGTTTATGCCATCATATGTACCCAAAATCCGCAAAATGGGGCTTAAAGTCGTATCCATTTTTGATGATAATCCTGTCAACGGTTTACCGGCTATAAGCGCGCTGGTTATATTAATCGACGCAACCAACGGCCTTCCCCTGGCGATAATGGAAGGCGCATCGATTACAGCGTTGCGAACCGGTGCGGCTTCCGGTGCGGCAACAGATTTGCTGGCAAGGGAGAATGCCGAAACCGCTGCGATTTTTGGCGCCGGGGTTCAGGCAGAAACACAGTTTGAAGCGGTATGTTCAGTACGAAAAATAAAACAGGCGCTGGTGTTTGGAAGAAATTTGCAAAACGCTAAAACCTTTGCGGAAAAAATGAGCAAGCAGCTATCCATTCCGGTAAAAATCGTCCAGCAACCGCAAGATTTAAAATCAGCCGATATTATCTGCACGGCAACAAATGCCAGTGAACCGCTGTTTTCCGACGAGCATATCAAACCTGGCGTTCATATTAACGCCGTTGGTGCTTATAAGCCGGATATGCGGGAGGTGCCGGGAGAAACGGTAACGCGCGCTAAAGTGATCGTAGATGAATTGGATGCCTGCATGATAGAAGCCGGCGATATTCTTATTCCCCTTTACCAGGGGAAAATAAATGAATCGCATATATATGGCGAACTTGGAGAGGTTGCTTCCGGGGTCAAAAAAGGCCGGGAAACTGCTGAGGAAATCACTTTTTTTAAATCCGTTGGCAATGCTGTGCAGGATTTGGTTGCTGCCGAGGAAATTTTTAAAGCAGCTGAGAAAATGAGATTGGGTAGGGAAGTAGATTTTTAATAAAACGATATTTTTTTAAGAAATTAATAATTTAACTCCTTTATTTACATGTCTATAGCCAATTTATGTCGGGCTTTGAATATTAAATTTCATCTGAATTGTTTATCATAAACATCATTATAACCGTAAACAACATAATTACAATAAGAAATGCCTGAGTAGCGAAGAGTAATGACAGCGCTGACCTAAGCAGGATTATGCCCCAAATCAAAATGGCGCAAATTATAGAGGATATATATGAAAGAAAGTTGGCAAAGATTGCACGTCCAATTATTGAAACTATGAAGAAAACTATAAGCAAGAATATTTTCAATCCTGCACTTTTATAAGAGCCGAATATGCCATAAAATCCATACGAAATCAGGTTCTCAAAATTAAATTCAATTGTTTCAGGATTTTGAGGTAAAAGATCTTCGGGTGTATATTGAAAAAATGTAGTTGAAGTAAGAAGACCTGTTGTTAGAAATACTACTACCAGTAAAAGAACTCTTCCGAATACACTATCTGTGAGACTGGATTGGCCTTCATCCTTTCCAATTGAATACCCCTCTAAATATTTTTTATTGAGTTCTGCATATAAAGCTTTGTTTACATCCTTAAGATATCCAAAATATTTATGCAAATCTAACGATTTAGGGATAATCTCGAAAAAATCTACTAACTGTTGAAAGTCATTATTTTTATTTAGTTCTTTAATGAATTCTTCTGTTAGGTTTTCTATTTCCCAACCAAAATTACTTAGTATCCATTTATTATCTTCGCTTTGAAATGGTCGGGTAATTTTGGACAGTCCCCTTAGTTAATTATCTTATCACTA
>CAXHHS010000628.1:0-4797 GCA_964015645.1 uncultured bacterium | reverse complement strand
TAAGAGACAGCTCAACCCAAACTGCCTCGGGTCTCCGTGGGAAACATAAAGCCTGTCGGTGAAATCCGGGGGTTCCAGGCCGAAAAAGAAACCGCGAACCGCGTAACGTTCATCCAGGAGATTTTTTCCCCACAAAGTGAGCTTCCAGTATTTGGCACGATAGCCGATGCTGCCGTTTAAGACCTGGTAGGCCCCGGAAATTTGATCGTGGCTGTCGGAGAAGAAGAACTCGTCTGTGGCAGTGAGTTCCAGCCGGCCAAAAAACCCCTTGCGATTTCGATATTCTCCGCCGATGCGTAAAGTATATGCGGGCGCATGGGCTGCCGCCCGATCACCCAGCGTCACCGCCTCACCACTGGCGGTTTCAAAAGTATAAGCATCTACATGAGTATTTAAATATCCCAGTGAACCAAACAGGTTCAAATCAGGCTTTAGCCGGTAGTTCTGTTCCAGTTCAATACCACTGTTGCGCCCCCTGGAAGCATTGGCGATAAAAAAGAAAAAACTGTTGGGATCGCCGGGATTTTGCTGGCTGGAGAGATTCACCTGTTGATCGGTGCGCAGGGCATGGAAAAAGGTTAATGAGGTGCGACCCTTTTCACCTGACGAGCGAAAGCCAGCTTCCATATTGACAATATATTCCGGATCGTAAGGCCGGTTAAGCGCGGCCAGGTAGGGATGCTGGTTGATTCCACCCGCCCGGTACCCCCTGGATACAGCGCCATAAATTCCGCGATTAGCAGCGAGCTGGTAGGTCATCGCCAGTTTGCCGCCAACCAGCCACTGCGCTACGTCGAAGTCGACGTTTTCTGCCCCGCCGTTGGTCGCCCCGGCATAGGTGATCGCGTTGCGGTCGAGCCGGAGATTGAGGGAGAGGCGCAAATTGCCTGATAGATTGCGGCCGTACTGGCCATAAACTGCCAGATCTTCGATATCAAATACGCTGTTGAGATCGGTGGCATCCCCTCCAAATAAGTAGCCATTGGCGTTGTCTGTTTCTTCCGAAGTCTTCCAATAAGCGCCCAGGACCAGGTTTCCGTTTTTGCCGCCCACGCCGCTCTTTAACAAGCGCAGTTCCTGTGTGAAAGTGGTGCGTTCCCTCAAAATTCTGTCGAAAAAGTCGTAGCGCCAGCCCTGTTCTTCGGGATCGAAGTTGTATGGCGCTTGCCGCCAAAAATCATCGTTGCCCCAGTCACCGTCGAAGCTGTGCTCCAGTTCGACCTGCGAATAAGCGCTAATTGACATTAACTCTGCTCCGATAGGCTTAAGGGGCCACGCTGCCCGCAAAGAAAAGGCGTTGGTTAATTGGCGGTCTTTGCCAGGGTTATCCGAATAGGTAACCAGTCCTTCATTGTTATCAGGCGTCCAGGCATCGTAACCGTTGTTGATATCCGCCCGGAAGAAGGTGCCGAGCAGCGTCAAGCCGTTGCTGGCTGCATAACGCACTTTGGCGCGGGCCAGGCTCTCCTGTCTCCGGTTAGAATCATCTATATTCAGAAACCGGTTTCCCCGGAATCCATTCGACCGGGCTGTGTGATAGCCAGCCCGTACGGCCAGGTGTTTGTTCAGCGGCACATTAACTACACCGGCAAAATGAAACAACTCATCATTACCGGAAGTTGCAGAGGCATTTCCGGTTAAGACCTGGGTCGGATTGGCCGATTGGAGGTTGATCAACCCGGCCATAGCGTTTGGTCCGAATATCATAGACTGAGGCCCTTTAAACACTTCCATTTGATCCAGGTCGAAAGTAACTCCGGCCATTCCCAGGCCACTTAGATCCACATCGTCTAACATAAATCCAACCGAAAAGTTGGGCGGCCCTTCGCCGGCGTAATGGCTCCGCTCACCGATGCCGCGAATCTGGAAGTAACGTGGCCGCGAGGTACCTCCCGCCCAGCTAAGATTGGGCACCGCCTGAATCAGGTTCTGAAGATGGTGGTTGCCAGCCGCTTGAAGCTGGTGGCGATTTATTACCGTAACGCTTGCCGGCACCTCATTCAAGGCCTGTTCGCGGAGTCCGCCCGTCACCACGATCTCCTTCATTTCCAGGACGACCGGCTGCAAGCGGACTATCACATCCCGCTCCACAGGACGCAGGACAATGGTTTCATAACCGATGAAAGAAATGGTAATCGAATCCCCCGGGGTGATGGTTAATTGAAAACGGCCTTCTTCGTCCGTAGTTGTTCCGGTGCCCTCACTCACAACATTAGCCCCTTCCAGGGGATCAGCGGTTTCGGCATTTAGAACCCGGCCATTTAGCACAAGGGGTTGTGCCCACAATAGCTGGCAGGCAATTAGTATCATTAAAATAGAATAACATCTACTGAACATTTGGCCTCCTCAATTTTTGTACATAAAAAAACCGTTCCCCAACATCGGGAAACGGGACGAGCTTTATTACAAATTTTCAACTGGCCAAAACTCATTCTCCATCTCCCTACGCCGGTATTATCCGGATCAGGTTCGAGGGTGTTTTCTCAGCCGCGCACCCAAACTTTTTCAGAAAATATGGGTGCGCGGCACCCCTGGTGGAACGTTAGAATATAGAATAGCTCTGTATCAAAATCAAGGGAAGGGATGAAATGAGATAATAAAAATGTGGTTAGAGAGTCAATCTAAAAACTGACGGCCAATGCTTCTATCATTCGCTGGCGGCAAATTCCTCAGCTTTTAGATGCAACAAGTTGTAGATATACCCATCAGGATAAATTGATTCGATGCCGTAGGTATTGCTCAGGATGATGACACCAATGTTTTTCTCGCGATGCAAATCAAGGCTTGAGGAAACGCCCCAGTACCCGCCGATATGCCCCACCCAACCGGAGCCTTGTGATTGCCAGAGGAAAGAAAGCCCCTCCGAGGGAATCTTGATGCTGAGCATCTCATTGACAGTGCCCTGCTGAAGAATGCGGCTATTGCGATAAATGCCGCCGTTTATGATAGCGATTAAAAAATGAGATAACTCTTCTAAAGAACTCCGCGCCATAGACGCCGGATAATGGCTGACACTGTATTGGCCGATCACGTTGCCATCATGATAGATCATCGCCAGCTTCGCCTGATCGACATCCCGAAGTTTAAAGCCGGAATTAAACATTTCCAGCGGATCGAAGATGTTTTCTTTACAATAATCGCTAAAATCCTTGCCGCTAATCGACTCGACGATATATCCCAAAAGCGCGCCGCCGGTATTGGTATATTGCACTCGCTGCCCCGGCCGGGTATTTTTCCAGGTGGTAGAGAGATATTTTGCGCCGCCAGGGGTAAGATATTCTTTTATCCAGGGACCGATGGGCGGTGCGGAGTCATCCGGGTAAGTATCGTTGAAATGGGGATCTTCTTCGTTGGTCGGCCAGGCCAGGCCGGAGCTGTGGGTCAACAAAATGCGGGTGGTGATGGGAACATCCGGGAAGTGCGGGTTGCGAATCTCGAACGGCAGGTAGGTATTTATATTCGCATCGAGATCGAGCTGGCCGTTTTCGTAAAGCTGCATTACCGCTACCGCTGTGATGACTTTCGATATCGATGCCAATAAATAAATCGTTTCTTCCGTTGGCGGTGTTTGCGATGTTATGTCTTGAAAGCCGTAAGTGTTTTGCCAGACAATTTCATCATCTTTAACAATTGCAGCGGCAATCGAGGGAATTTCCTCTTGCTCCATTTCGGATTCAATGAGCTGGTTCAGCTCTGTTTCCGTCGCCGGCGCGGTCAGTGGATTGTCATCTCCGCAACCCATAGAAAAAATGGCTGCGATTAGAAGCAAGCGGATGATGTAGTTGAATATCATTTTCATCGAAGATGTTAACTTATCCGCTGGGATAAAGTTTCGAATTATTTGGGTAGTAAATAAATTATAGACAATATGGTTGAGAACCGTTTTTTTGTTTATAATACCAATCGCAAGTTTCAGTTTTTACCGCGAATACTAATGAATTGGCGCTGGTATTATTGTCTTAAATTTATGAAATGATTATAAACCAGTGTGGATCAATGTAAATCAGTGGCAAAAGAAAAATGGTTGTTTAACTCGCGAATCACATTTACGGATCGAAGAGTTTAAACTTTACTGCGCTACTTAAGGAACAAAAATAATGACGTTAAAAAAGTTAATCTTATGGGTTTTAGGATTTGTGTTTCTAATTATTGCTTTTACCGGCTTCATCAACCGCACATTTATTTACCGCATTGTCACCTATCCGGATTTACCAATTACTCAATCAGATTGGTACAAACCAATGGAAACCGTGGCAGGAGATTTTAGCGAGGGACTTCCTGTTTCGGAACCACACGCAATTCAAATATCTCCGAAGGCGCTGGAAGCGGTTGCTGCTTATGCTCGCGAGCGCAACTCCTCTGCGCTGCTAATCATGTATAACGATACCATCATTTTAGAGGAATACTGGCGGGGACACAGCCGCGAATCGGTCACTAATTCCATGTCGATGGCCAAAAGCGTTTTAGCGCTGCTGATCGGCATTGCGATTTCCGAAGGCCATATCGATTCTGAAGATGACCCGGTCGCAAAATATTTACCGGAATGGCGAAATGATGAACGCGCCAACATTACCATCAAACATTTGCTGCAAATGGCCTCCGGCCTGCGCCGCTATGACGATAAAAACGATCCTTTTTCCGACCTTGTGCAACTGTATTTGGGCGATGATGCCGCTGCAACCGCATTAAGCGTTCCGGCAGAAATCGAGCCTGGCACAAAATTCCAATACAATAATGCCAACAGCCAAACATTAGGCGTGCTCCTGGAACGAGTCACCGGAAAACGCTATACGGAGT
>CAXHHS010000627.1:0-4799 GCA_964015645.1 uncultured bacterium | reverse complement strand
ACTCCGCTCAGCACGACCGCACGATGTCATGCTGAGCGGAGTCGAAGCATGAGGGGCTATCGCCGAAATAAGTTGGGGACTACATATGCAACATAGGTTAATTCTTTTGGGTGATATGCTCATAAAATTCTTTCCTTATGGCATCAAAAAAGTAAAATAAGGGGTGTCAAAAAAGGGGGTTAAGTCGTACTTATTCGAATAGCATAAAATATCGGTTTTGTTGGTTTTCTATTTTTAGTATCCAAAAACGACTGATTTTTGCTTCCTTTTTTAGGAGATACTCATGTCTGTTTTTTTTAATCCGATTAATACTAATCAAATGGATTGGTTCTGTAATATCGGGTAATATCTGTAACCTTGTGGTAGTTTTGATATGGATGATAACTCTAACTGGCCTTACATTGTTGCTCTTTTCCCAGGCTTAGTTGCGTTATTCATAGCGATATGGCACAAATGGCTTGAATCCCTGCTTTTCAATCCCAAGCTTATAATAGTGTTCGATAAAAACTCGCCAGACATCGCCTTAATCCCAACCGACTATCATTTTGAGGATAAAACAATTAAGGATGTGGAAGTTTATTGGTTTCGATTTCGAGTTAAGAATGACTCTAAAGTGACAACCGCAAAAAACGTTGAAGTCTATGTTAAACAGATAGAGGAAAAACAAAAAGATGGAGAATACATACTTAGAAAATGGTCTATGCCACTAAACCTCACTTGGTCTCATACTGGGGGGAAAATATACTTTGAATCAATACCTCCGCAGATGGAAAGACCTTGCGATCTGGGGCATATCATTCCACCTATGAAATGGCCAGAGATTGGCAGTCGTATTCCTGGTTCTAAAGTCATAGGCCCAGTAACCCTTTTCACTATTGGTTACAAAACAATACCTAAGCGTCAAGAATCATATAGACTTGAACCCCATACCTATAAATTTCATCTACTTGTGACCGCTTCTAATGTAAGAAGGCCTAAGCCCTATGAGGTTATCTTAGACTTTGACGGAACATGGAGTGGCGAAAAAGAAGATATGCTCAAAAGCTGTGTGAGTGTAGAGTTCAAGAAATAAGATTTTGGCTAAAGCAAAATTTATAACCAGGAAGAGACATGTTCTTAAACAAAGATCATTTAGAAAAGATAGACACCATATTTGATTGTCTTTCACGGATCGATCAAGCCTATGGTAGTCCACCAGCAGCGGTTCGGTTTCAGAGTGATTTGACCGGCATGCTTTACTTACCAACTGAAATCGGTCTGCAATCACAGTCCTTTGAAGATTTAAATGAAGCCGTACACCATTTGAAGGAGTTTATGAAAGCATACACGTAAGTAACGAAATAACGATTTCGTTTTTTATTAAGAGGTATCAAAAAAGGAACGAATTGGGGGAGGGGAGCCGGCTGTCAAAAAAGCACTGGTTTTTGGCGGATCTTTGGAGAAAAAGCTTATGGTCATTGTTTTTTATTCGATTATACAATAACGAAAATGAGTATGAAGGAAGTAGATGTCATGAAATTTACAGTTATAGGATACAAATTTTTATAAATGTAAGGCTTGTGTTATGAATAATACTACCCCTCAAGACGAGGAACTCAGAAACCAAGAATTTACAGAGAGCTATAATATACTTTCACGTAAACACAGGGAAGAACAGAGAAAATTTGATTACTTCCTTTTAGGGGTTACTTTAGGAATACTGGCCTTAAGCATTCAAACATATAAACCAGATTATTTTTTATCATGGCCTTTTCTTATTGTTTTGTTTTGGGTTTTGTTCTTAACCAGTTTTCTTATGGGAATGTATCGCCAAGAACAGTTTAATAAATTCATCGATAATGAGAAGACCAAGTTAAATCTAAATCATTATCAACATTCATTAGAATTAGCTGAAAAAGGTGATATATCAATAAAAGTAGGATACGATCAATATTTATCACCCCAGGAAATTGATACCGAATTGAGGGGGATAAAGGATGATAATGAAAGGGTTTCCGATACTATGGCTAAATTTCAAAAACGTATCTCTGCTGCATATCAAGTCCAAAAATGGAGTTTTGTTTCTGGGTTAATAATTTATGCTATATTGAGAACAATGAATTTTTAAATGCTAAAGATTTGAAAGGCTAAAGTCGGCCTGTCAAAAAAAGGAACTATTCTTGATCCTTCTGAATTATAAATTAGAGAAATCAAACACCTCACTTCCCACACAGCTCCCGGTACAACGCTACATACTTCTCCACCTGTACCTCCCAGGAATAGTTTTGTGCCATACCATTTAGCATAATTTTATGCCAGGCGTCTCTATGATGAAAGGTTTCGAAGGCGTAATTCATCGCCCAGCGCAGGCTCTCGCCGGAGAAGTGCTCGAACACAAACCCGGTGCCGGTTTGGCTTTGCCAATCGTACAGCTGCACGGTGTCTGCCAGACCGCCGGTTTTTCGTACAATCGGCACGGTGCCGTATTTCAGGCTGTAAATCTGGTTAAGGCCGCAGGGTTCGTAGCGGGAGGGCATTACAAACATATCGCTGCCGGCTTCAATCAAGTGGGAGAGTTCAATATTGTAGCCATCGTAAAAACTCAATTTATTGGGGAAATGCTTCTGTGTTTTGTTAAAGAAATCGGTGTATTTTTGCTCGCCGCTGCCTAATACGACAAAGCGCAAATCGCCGTGGGCGAGGATGTCGAACAAAACTTCATATAACAGCTCAAACCCTTTTTGCCCCGTTAGCCGGGAAATGATTCCGAATACCGGTGCGTTCGCATCGTAGGGAAGTCCCATTTTTTCCAGCAATGTTTTTTTGTTCTTTTCCTTGCCGGAAAGGTCGGTTATAGAATACGAATAGGGAATAAACGGATCGGTTTCCGGACTCCATTCCTGGTAATCCACACCATTTAAAATCCCGACTAAATGATCGCTGCGGAGTTGTAAAATACCTTCCATGCCCGCGCCAAACTCGGCAGTTTTAATTTCGTGGGCGTAGGTTGGGCTAACGGTTGTAATCACATCTGAATTCAACAGGCCAATTTTCATATAATTAATAATGCCGGAAGCAAGATCATCCTGCGGTAAGCTGTTGAGATGATCGCTAAAGCCAAGCGCGTTCGCGTTATCGGATGAAAAAACGCCCTGGTAGCCAATATTGTGGATTGTCAAAATGGTTTTGGATTGATGGAAAAGTTGATCCCAGGAATAGAGTGTTTTCAAATACAGAGGAATTAATGCACTCTGCCAATCGTTGCAATGAAAAATATCCGGCCCCCAACCCATTCGCTGGCAGCATTCAATGGCGGCGCGGGAGAGGAGGGCAAAGCGCAGGTATTCATCGCCGTCATTTGTGTACACTTTGCCGCGGTTATACAATCCTTCGCAATGGATGAAATAAACATCTGCGTCGGAGTCTGGCAGTTTGGTGGTTAAGGCGGTAAAATGAAGCGTAAATTCACCAAACTGTATGGGGATATTTTGAATAAAATCAACAACATGAACATCTTTATCAGAAAGATCCATCGTGTCGTAGTAGGGCAAAAATATTCGAATGTCTTGGCCGGCTTTATTCAAATATTTACCAAGCGCACCGGATACATCCGCCAATCCACCGGTTTTGACGAAGGGGACAACTTCCGATGAGACGAAACAGATTTTTAGATTGGGCATAGGGATCACCTTATGGATTCAGGGTGTGTAAAAAATCGTTTAATTCAGCTTTAGTGGTTTGCCAGGTATTTTCCAATGGGGTTATCAATTTCTCTATTTCTTCCCACTCCAGGATAAACGAATAGGAATGGCGATAAAAATGCCTAAATGCTAAATAATTTTTTAAAAGATGGAATGTTGCGGAGGTTAAAACCGCCGGACGTTCAGGTATTGAATTGGCCATTTGGTTAAGCAGAGAACGATGCCATTCCTTATCGGAAGGAACGTTATTGTCGATTCTTTTCGCGATCCATCGAAAAATATTTTCCAGGCCATTATAAAAGGAATGCAGCACCGAAGCCAAAGCTGTCACTTCAATCAAATCAGGTTCTGATTGTTTTATTCTTATAAAAAGGTTTTGGTAAGAAGCAAAAAGCTCATCGATTTGTTCGATTTCAAAGTTTATATCTGAGAGTAAATCTTTATCCAATTCTTACAAGCCTTCCTTTTCTTTCCAGGTAACAGGCAAATGCATCTTCTTTATCTAGACTAACTAAATCTACCGAATGATTTAATGACATTAACAATTTTCCCAAAACGTGAAAAAAATTTGCTTTTGGACATCCCCGAACCGCTAAATCTATATCGGATTTCTTATGAAGTTCATTCCTGGCTAGCGAACCAAAAAGATAAATCTCAGTACAGCCTTCTTTTCGCAAGATTTCGACCGCAGTATTTAAATCTTCCTGGTAAGCTTCCGGAAGTTGTATTTTTTCGGAAAAATCGATTGTTTCCATCTAAAATCTTTCCAAATGGTTAATGTCCCGATAATATGTAATTGAATCAGGAAAAAACCAAGTTCAATATTATCCGGTTGCCGGCAACACTTTCCCGGCAACCTCTCCAAATCCAACCCGGTATCCGTCCCCCTGGCACCAGCCGGTCATCTTTACAGTATCCCCATCCTGAATGAATTTGCGGGATTCGCTTTCGGAAATTTGCAGCGGATTTGCGCCGCGCCAGGTGAGTTCCAGCATGCTGCCGTAGGAATCCGGTGTGGGGCCGCTGATAGTGCCGGAGGCTAGCAAATCCCCGGGGCGAATGTTGCAGCCGGTAATTGTGTGATGGGCTAACTGCTGGCAAACATTCCAGTACATATAG
>CAXHHS010000626.1:0-4805 GCA_964015645.1 uncultured bacterium | reverse complement strand
ATACCAGATGCAATGGAGTCTCGGGGGCTCGGAGATGTGTATAAGAGACAGTGCCTGGTTAGAGCAGGTCAAACAAAAGTGCCCGGAGGTGAAATTTATTACTCATTATGCGCTCCTGGGGCAATATGATTTTCTAGATATTTACGAGGCGCCTGATGAAGAAACAGCGGCAAAAGTCTCCTTGATTAGCCAGGCAAATGGTGCTTTCCAGGCTGAGAGTTTGATTGCCATCCCCTATAAACGTTTTTTGGAGCTGACTGAAGAGGTTTAAGCGGCTTTTGCTCCCTTCTATTTTGAAAATATATTTCTTTCGAAAGTTTATGAAATTACCTTACCGGTAATTAAAAAATAAATTTGAGAAGTAAGGAATATATTACGCATTTATTAAACCGAAAATATGACAGTCGCTTCTTAGAATCGAAGATAGCGAAAAAAACCTGCTTATTTCCATCCGGCCTTTTCGATACCTTCCCTTATTCGCAAGTGCTTCTGACATATTCCCTAACCCAACAGATTTGTTGAAAACAGGAGAATGATGTATGAATATTTATGTAGGTAATTTATCCTATGAGGTTACTGAAGAAAATTTACGAACTGCTTTTGAAGCATTTGGAGAAGTATCTTCCGCCAAAATAATTACTGATAGGGCGACCGGCGCTTCTCGTGGGTTCGGCTTTGTTGAAATGCCCAATAACTCCGAAGCAGATGCAGCAATAAAAGCATTAAACGGCGAAGAGCTAAATGGCAACCGGTTAAAGATTAGCGAAGCCAAACCCCGTTCCGATAAACGCCGCAGTGGCAGGGGAGGCGGCGGCGGGTACCGCCGATTTTGATCGTATGTCGATTAAACACGTATTCGATATACGTTCATCGAGCTTGGATTTTTTATTTTACCAAATACTGCTGGCGAATTCAACCCACTACAAGATGAATTTCGTAGCTCAGAAATTGAAGATCAATTAATCGATCTTTCTTAGCGCTATCTATGGTGCTTTCACCTTTGAGCCTGCCGATAAAAAATCGGCAGGCTGGGCGGATTGTCGCCACATTTATTATTCACCAACAGTATCAAATCATGCAAACACCAATCAATCGAACATTATACAAACCGTTCAGCGCCTTCAAACTTTTTATCAAAAAAACGTATCAACCATTTTAAAGCATCTACCGTCTTAGCAAAAAAGTTGTTAATATTTGGTTAGACCAGGAGAAACACGCCGTGATAAAAAACCATTTAAAAGTCGCTATCCGAAATTTAATCAAAAGCAAAGGATTTAGCTTCATTAACGTTACCGGGCTTGCGATTGGGATGGCCTGCTGCGTGCTCATCCTGTTGTTTGTGCAGGATGAATTTCGCTATGACAAATTTCATAAAAATGTCGATGTTCTCTACCGGATTACCTCCCAACTTGGCGTGGGAAATGACGGGCTGCATGTGGCGTTAACACAAGTGCCATTGGCTGCTGCGCTGCAAAACGATATTCCAGATATTGTCGCCGCCAGTGTTTTCTCGGAAGGCGGCGATATAGTCAAATATGGCGATGATACATTTTTCGAATCCCTTAGCTTTGTGGCTCCGGAGTTTTTTACGATGTTTTCGTTCGCATTTCTTCAAGGCGACCCGCAAACGGCGCTCTCCGACCCGAATTCGATTGTAATAACCGAAAGTGCGGCAAAAAAATTTTTCGGTAAAAAAAATGGCCTTGGGCAAACGCTCGAAATCAAAGATAAAGGCGCCGTAACCGTTACCGGCATTATCAAAGATGTCGATCACTCCCACATGCGGATTAACCTTGTGATGCAAGATCAATACCTTAAAAAATATAATGTGGACCTGGAAAATTGGGGCACACTCAACTACTCTACCTATATAATGCTGACCCCGGAATCCGATTGGCGCCAAGTGGAAGAAAAAATCAATGGGTACCTGGACGCAAAGGAGTCTGATAACGAAACAATCCTGCATTTGCAACCATTAAAAGATATATACCTGCACTCGGATTATGCTTACGACATCAGAACCATCACCGGCGACGCCCAAATGGTTTACATACTGTTCATTATCGCAGTGTTTATTCTGGTCATCGCCTGTATCAATTTTATGAACCTGGCAACGGCACGGTCGGAGAAACGCATTCGGGAAAGCGGCCTGCGAAAGGTTTTTGGGGCAAAACGAGTGCAGCTTGTTTTGCAATTTATTGGAGAAGCGATTTTCCTGGCTCTGACAGCGTTACTCCTAACGATTTTACTCGTCGAACTCGCCTTGCCGGTTTGTAATAATTTATTTCAAAAAGAGCTGTCTTTCGAACCGCTGTCTAACCCCAATATCGCGTTCGGGTTACTTATGTTATCAATCCTGGCCGGGCTACTTGCCGGCAGCTATCCGGCGCTGGTATTTTCAGCGTCGCAACCGTTAGCCGCATTGCAGCGAACGCTTTCCGGCGGTATTGGCAGCGGGCGGTTAAGAAAAGCGCTTGTTGTCGGACAGTTTGCCTGCTCCATTATGTTGATCATTTCAACGATGGTGGTGTACCAGCAGCTTCGGCACTTTCAGGACTCGGCACTTGGCTATAACAAAGAAAACCTGGTGGTTATTCGAAATCGTGATATTTCGAATAATTTCGACGCTTACAAAAATCAACTGCTTACAAACCCCAATGTTTTGATGGTAACCGCCAGCTCTAATGTTCCGACCTGGTCCTGGCCGGGATCGTCGATATCTGATTGGGAAGGAAACGACAGCGAAAAAGAGTTTATGATGAACTCTCTAACCGTTAATTATGACTATTTCGAAACGTATGGTATCAAAATAGCAACCGGTCGGGAATTTTCAAGAGATTTTCCGGCTGACTCAAGCGGCGCTCTCATTATAAATGAGGAAGCGGTGAAGCAAATGGGATTAGAAGACCCCCTCAGCAAGCAAATGGCGATGTCGAACTACGAGGGAAATATAATCGGGGTCGTCAAAAACTTCCATTTTGATAATCTCCGGAATGATGTTAAGCCCCTCGTGATAAAATTAGATGAGGGGCAAGCGGATTATGCCGCGATTCGAATAGCAACAACAGACATAGATGCAACGATGGATTTCCTGCAAGAAACCGGGGAAGCATTTGCAACCAATTACCCGGTGAGTTACCGGTTTCTGGATGAAGCGCTGGAGAATTTATATCGCCTGGAAAGGACCATTGGGAAAGCAACGTTATATTTTTCGGTGCTGGCTATTATTGTTGCAAGTCTTGGCCTGTTTGGGCTAGCATCTTTTTCCATTGAACGGCGCACCAGGGAAATCGGTGTCCGTAAAGTTTTAGGGGCATCGGTTCCCAATATTGTGATATTACTTTCCAGGGAATTCACTAGGCTGGTCGTAATCTCCTTTTTCATCGCTGCTCCCATTGCCTATTTGGGCCTGGAAACATGGTTGCAGCGCTTTGCCAGCAGAACGGAGGTTGGCACGGATGTGTTTATTCTGGCCGGTATTATCACGCTTTTTATTACTTATTTGACGGTTGGCTACCAATCGATTAAAGCAGCATTGGCGAACCCGGCGGAGGCACTGCGTTCCGAATAATAAATATTTTTGAGTACTTTGCAGAATTGAATCTCTCTTTTTAAACAGGGAGCTTTAAGAGAGAGCCTTATGCTTGCAAAAAGGGCGTTTCAATTCGAAACGCCCTTTTTGCATATCTAGCGATTATGTACTGATGGCATATTTATAGAAACGATATTTGAGTAGATTAACGTTATATTGACAACTCCCAGGAGCCTAAACTATGGGCAAAAACAACGATGTATGGCCCTCCGGTGTGCCGGAAGTAGGCCAGCGCGCGGAGCGAACACGGAAAGTGTTAGATCGTGATATCGAATTATTCACCGCTATTTCCGGAGATCGCAATCCGCTGCATTACAACGAAGCGCTTGCCAAAGCGTCGAAGTTTGGAGAGATTATCGTTCAGGGTGGGATCACCAGTGCAATTTTGAATGCGGTGGTTGCTGAGGACCTTCCGGGACCGGGAACGGTATTCCTGCATGTGGATTGGAGCTTTAAGGCCCCGGTGCGACCGGGAGATAAAATTACCGGCGCAGTGGAAGTGCTCAAGGTACGAACCGATAAACCGATCACGGAAGTAAAAACAACGGTTACTCGTGATGATGGGACCGTTGCGTTGGAGGGAAAGGCGCTTTGCTATACGATGCCGTTGTCTCAGGAACGGTAGTTTACACAGTTCCTTGATAGGATTGGTTGATATTGGAGCTTAGGTAATGCCGATCAGGTTTTAAATGGCTGGGTGGTTATCCGCGCTTTTTTATCTAACTTTTATACAAAACCACGATAGTGCGCACCGCTACCTGATGATTTGGCATATAAAAAATCACATTTTTCTATTCTGAGCTCGACTTTATCCATTTTCGAGTTAAGAAAAATAAGGGCTGCTTAAGTTGTTTATTTACAACGCCTACTTTTTCAACCTCATTATTTTGACATGATGTTTAAAAAGTAGATCGCCCTGAAATCAAATGATCGCTTTACTTACGTTATCGTGTTTTTAAAATGGACAAAGTCGAGCTGAGAACTTTCATTGGTTAAAATCTCAATTATCTTTGGCTAGATTTTAATTTTTTTAATTCATGATTCTTTATACGATTACGGAGATCCATAACTAAGCTCTCGAAACCCTTATGCCAATCCGTCATCAGATCATGTATTCTAACTTTTTTATAACCTCCAGGATAAACTTCAGTATCATCATCTCTAATTTTAATATCTTCAAGCTTGACTGCTACAAGTCTGTCGGGCTCGAACG
>CAXHHS010000625.1:0-4816 GCA_964015645.1 uncultured bacterium | reverse complement strand
AAACGTTTATCAAACACACTGAAAATATTGTCTTCATCTTATTGTTTTGCTTTGGGTTAACCTCAACAAATCTCTTTGCTCAAATTGATCAAATGAGCGATTCCACCCTGGGCGCTTTTTCCGTAGAAGACCTGGTGAAATTACGCAAAGTTCTGGCAAACCAGCGCGAAAATCTTCTGCAAGCCCAGGAAGTTATTCGTGAGCGTGGCGTCGAGGTTACGGAAGAATTTTTGGAATTAACCAAAAATGACAATTCCAATCAAGATAAAGTCCTGATTCGCATGGCGGAATATTATATTGAAGAAGAAGACCTCGATTTCGAACGGCGCTACGAGCAGTACGAATTGGATTATGAAGCATACGAGAAAAGATTGGATGCGTTTGAACGAGGCGAATTGGCAGAAGAACCCCAGGAACCTCCCCAACCCCAACGAGATTATGAAAAAGCGATCTCCGTTTATGATTTAATTCTTCGCAATTTCCAGGAATCCGACCTGGTGGATGATGCCTATTACAATAAAGCATTTTTGCTAGATGAAATGGCCGAAACCGATGACGCCCGGAAAATTTTCCAAACTGTCATCGATGAATACCCCGAAAGCCCTTATGCTGCCGAAGCCTATATGAAGATGGCCGAGAGTTTCTTCTACCCCAAGCCGGGCGATGATACCGATGAAACGATTTTAAAATTGAACAAGGCCATTCAGTTGTATAAAAACGTTTTGGAATTTAAAGATTCGCCCCGTTACGACGAAGCGCTGTACAAACTCGGTTGGAGCTACTATCGCCTGGCCGGAGATGATCCGGGATATTACACCGATGCCATCATTTATTTTCTTGCCGTTGTGCAGGATATCGAAAAACTGGAGAAACTTGACCCCACCGGCGAAATGGTACGCACCGATGTAAAACCGGAAGCGCTGCAATTTATTGCCGCCTCTTTTGTCGATCCTACCTATCCTCGAAGCGGTATCGATAACACCAGAAACTTTATCGAAAAATTGGGGAAACCTACCTACGCTGTTACTATTCTAGAAAACATGGGCGACCGTTATGCCAAAATAACCCAATGGGATGATGCCATCAATACCTATACAACTTTGTTGGAAATGTATCCCGATTTTTTGTATGCGCCCGGTGTTAAAAAGAAAATTGCCGACGCTTACATTGCCGATGAACAATTTGAAAGAGCCTACGAGGAAAGAGCACGGTTATTCGAAACCTATAATCCCCGCTCCGGTTGGTATGCGCAAATTGAACAATTAGATTCGCCGGAACGCATTACCGCATTAGACGATGCCTACCGAATTACCGAAGAAGCATTTCGTACCAATATTACATACCTGTATAATGTTGCCCAACAAAAAGAGCTTGACGAGGTTAATGTAACCGCGGATTACGAACAATTTGTCGATTTGTGCCACCAATATCTTAACAACTTTCCGACCGATGATAACGCTTACGAAATAAATTGGGCATTATCGTTTGTTTTGGATACCAAGTTAAAACGGTTTGAAGAAGCTTTTGCCGAATACATCCGGGTTAGCAATGACTACCTGGAAACCGGTCATCAATTTGATGCCGCCGTAAACGCAATTCACGTTGCCGACACGCTGGTGAAAATACGGGTTGCCTTGGGCGAAGCCAGCCCGGTGAGCGGTGAGTTAACCAATCGCCAAATCCAGGACCTTTCGCCGGAAGAAAAAATCCTGGCCGAAGCGTACGATAATTTCATCAAACTTTTCCCGGATCACCCCCAAACCTCGTCGGTGTTGGCGTCTGCCGGTGCGCTCTATTACAATCACCGTAAATACGCTCTTGCGAAAAAGTATTACAAAACGATGGTCACCAAATTTCCCCAGGCACAGCAAAAAAGCATTGGGTTAATTTCGTTAATGAACAGCTATTTTTTCTTGGGGCAATATCGCGATTCGGAGATTGTTGCTAAAAAAATATTGAACACCGCGGGAATCCCCGAAGACCAAATTACCATTGCCCAAAGCCGGGTTGGCGAATCGATCTTTAAAAATGGGGAACGATTGGAACAGCAAGGCAATAATCTGGAAGCGGCGAAAGAATATCGCCGGGTTTATGAAGAAGCTGCCGGTTATGTGAAATTTGTTGACGCTTCCTTATTCCGCAGCGCGCGTAACTTTGAGCAGGCCGGGGAATGGCAAAGAGCGATTGACACCTATGAAATTTTAGTTGCCGAATACCCGGATTCCAAACACATCCTGGACGCCTTAAACAACATTGCTGCTGATTATAAAGAAATTGAAGATTACCTGAGTGTTGCAAAAACCAACGAACGAATTTTTACAACCTTTGCCGGAACGCCGGAGGCGGAAAATGCCCTATTTAACGCCAGCCTGTTTTATGCAAAAGCGGAAGCCTGGAGCGAAGGAATTCGCACGAACAATATTTATATCAAAACATATCCCACCAATCCGGAATCGAAAGACCTGTTGTTCGAAAATGCCAAATATTATCTAAAATTGGATGACCTTGCCAGCGCCAATCGAATTTACCAGGAATTTGCAACGCTCTATCCAAACGATCCGCTGACAATTGAGGCATACTACAATCGCGGGGAATACTACTTCGATAACAGCCGGTTCGACTCTGCAAAAGTGGAATTCAATAAAGCGATACAGCGCAGCAACCAATTCTCCCAGGCCGGGCGCGATCCTAATTTGTATTATGCTGCCGAATCAAACTACAAACTTGGGCGCATTTTATATAATGAATACAAAGCAATCGAGCTGACCTATCCGCAGAGTACGTTACGCGCTAAGCTGGCAGAAAAACAAGCCAAGCTGAGCGAAGTAGAAGAAGCCTTCACTAAAGTCATTAGCCTGGGATCAATTCGCGGTTTTGAAGCGATGTACAATGTTGCCGAAGCGTATGAAGAATTTGCCAATGCCATTGCTAACCAAAAATTGCCGGAAAATTTGGGTAAAGATCAGTTGTTAGTTCAGCAAAACCAGGTATTTAGCGCATCGGTTCCAGCGTATGATAGAGCGGTTGAAGAATACAAAAATGTAATGCTAAACCTGCCGGTTTTGGCCGAAAAGCTGGAGATTTCTCTCGATACCACCAAAGCGGCAATTGAAATTCCGGCAGCAGAAGCCGATTCCGGTGTGGTGGTTCAAAAAGAAGTGGAAGCTGATAGCAGCAGCGAAGTTGCACTCAGGTGGTTTGATCGCGCAAAAGAAAAAATTTCGCTAATCCAGTACAATGTAGCGGAACGCGCTTCCGGCTTTATTGATGAGTATTTGCAAGCGGAAAATCCCAATACCGGCCTGCGTGCTTTGGTATTTAAAGACCAGGTGTTAAGAGCGCTGGTCGCCCCGCAAGTCAATACCACCATCGATGCCCACTTGAAAAACGTCGCGGTTGCAAAAGAATTGGGTTTAAAGAATAAATACGTGGAAGAATCAAAACGCAAATTATTGGTTTCGAGAAACATAATGGCGGAAGAGTATAAAAAGCTCTTCGACGAATCTTTGCAAAAATACGAAGCGTCAAAGCCGGTTCTGGAACAGCTAATCGAAGGCGGAGAGTCTGCCACAACTCCCGACGGCATGAATTATTATGACTACCAGGACAACCAGGTAATGCAGCTTGTATTTTACCTGAATCAATTTTCCAAAATTGTTTTGAACCAGTATAAAGTTACCCTGGAATTGGCAAAAGAACATAATATCCGGAATGATGCCCTGGTAACCACCGAGCAGCGCATGTTCAACTTCGGCTATGAAGCCGGCAAAAAGATGATGGACCTCTCCAAAGAAGCCGAGCAAAAAAGCGAAGATTATCTCAATCAATTTGATGCCACTCAAAATGCCAGCCTGCAATTGGGCAGCACCTTTTTTGATGACCAGAGTTTTGAACTCTCCAATTTTGTGGAAGAAGTTTTTGCACTTTCCTACAACCTGAGTAAAGAGTTTTCAATCGAAAATGTCTGGACCCAACTTATTTTAGCGGAACTGGCACAGATCGATCCTTCGACCTACCTGGCGGATATGCCGCGTGAGGATGTATTTTTCCCCAGCGATGCAAGCTGGCAAGCAACTACCCAATATGATCCGGGCTGGAATTTAGGCGAATATAGCGATGCGACCTGGGATAAAGCGACGGAAGTAAGCATACCGCTAAATATAACCTTTACCGGTTTTGATTCGCTGCAAACATCGCCGCCGGCAATTTGGGTCAGCAGTCGGACCGCTGGTAGCCCTGGCGGAACTGTCGGCAACCCGCTGGAAATTGAAGACCGTGTTCCCTCGGATTCTTTAGACGGGATTGATGGGGCAAATAATCAATCTCTAACAGCGTTCGCCGACTCTATGATTGCCAGCGAACCGGAGCCGGATACATTAACCGCTTATTTTAGAAAAACGATTAACCTCTCTTCAACGCCGATTGATGGTTGGATTGCTATTACCGGGGATAAGTCCTATCGTTTTTATCTGAATGATGTCTATATTACCGGCGTGGATTCCGCGGCGTTTGAAGAAGTGGAATATATTCCGTTTTCTACATTTTCGGAATTTGTAAGAGAGGGTAGTAATTTACTTTCGATCTCGGTAACGGATTTTGACGGCCCGCCGCGCAACGGTCTGCGATTCGTAATGTCGCTGAACGTGCTTCCCGGGGAAGTTTCTGAAGCCGTCAATAATATTCGCAAAAAATTGCAGCAAGATGAAGTGCCGCAACAAAAATTAAAAGAAGCAACGATTTTGAATAAGAATCGAATTGTGGAGTAGTAGAGCCTGTCTCTTATACACATCTGACGCTGCCGACGAGCTTCTTGGTG
>CAXHHS010000624.1:0-4821 GCA_964015645.1 uncultured bacterium | reverse complement strand
TTTCGGAACCGATAGCTGACAGGCGCCAGAAAATCGAATTGAATATGAGAATTGTGAGGAACGTTTTTTAAAACGCCGGTCACCTGGAAAAGCGTATCGTCAATCGTAACCGTTTTGCCAACCGGCGGCTCATCGCGGAAATACTTTTTTGCCATCCGGTCGCTCATCAACAGCGAATACGGATCGTTGAGAGCGGTTTTGGCATCACCTTGCAGCAGCGGAAAATCAAAAATCTCGAATACATTCGGTTCCGCTAACAAAATGCCACTTTCAACAAAAGCGTTCTCGCCATGTCGAATCGTCGCACTGGCGCTCGACATTCGGAAAAACCGTGTTACCTCTACCCGGTCGCCAAATTGATTGGCGATAAGCTCAGCAGTGCCCCAGGGAGTTGCGGCCCAATCCTTGTCAACGTATGGCGTTGCATCATGGATGCGATAAATTTGTTCGGCGTTTTTATGAAAACGGTCGAAACTCAATTCATCTCGCACAAATAAAAGGATCACTAAAAAACACGTAATACCCACTGCCAATCCCAGGATATTTATGAGCGTATAGCCGATATGTTTTTGTAAATTTCGGAAGGCGATTTTGAGATAGTTCGTAATCATGGAAGGCCCCGGTAATTTGGCAACAGATGTTTTGGTTTTATAATAGTAGTTTTATATCGGAGTTAAATTTAGCTTAGCGCATCGGCTTGGCTGAACAGGTAAGGAATTTATAGATTTTGATGCACCTGTCGTCTTACGGGGCTAAATGAAAATTGTTTATATTTTTTCCGCAGAAATTGATTAAAGCGTATGCGAAAATACAAACTTTTTGTTATTAAAACCACTGAACTCGTTATTCGTGGCGTAAAGCTTTAACCGGGTTGGAAAACGCCGCTTTCAAAGTTTGATAGGTAATTGTTAGTAACGCAATAAAAAAAGTGATAATACCGGATAATAGAAAAATTTTAAAATCGATATCGATTTGATAGGCAAAATTTTGCAGCCAACTATTTATACCCCAATAAGCAATTGGCCAGGCTAGAATATTGGCAATCAACACCAATAGTGCAAATTCGCGGGAAAGCATTAGAACGATATTCGGTACGGTTGCGCCCAATGTTTTGCGAATCCCGATTTCTTTAATTCGCCGTTGGGTGCTAAATGCCGCCAGGCCGAATAATCCTAAACAGGCGATAAAAATTGCCAGCATCGAAAAGAAGCCTATCGCTGTTCCCCAGGCTTCTTCCTGCTCGTACAATGTTTGAAATGTGTCATCCAAAAAGTGATATTCAAACGGATAACCGGGTTGAATCTCGCTCCATTTTTGCTCCAGGAATTCCAGTGTGTTCGGCAAATTCTCAGAACGAACTTTTACCGAAATATAATAATACCAGTATGGTTTTATCAGAAATGCCACCGGCTCAATTTCGCTGTGGAGAGATTCAAAATGGGCGTCTTTTACAACGCCAATCACGTTTCCATTCCTGGTTTCGACAGGCAGGCTCGGCTGGCCGGTGCGGAATGTGGCGGAAAATGGCTGGCCGATGGCATTATCCCAATTTAACTGCCGAACCGCGGTTTCATTTAAAATAAAGGCTTCTTGAACGTCAGTCGGGAATTCTTCGGAAAAATTTCTGCCAGCGGCTAAATCCAATCCCAGCGTTTTTAGAAAATCTTTATCCACAGAAACCGCGGCTATCGGCCAGGGTTCCTCGCTGCCATCAGGGTTGCCGTTTTCCGGAGTTGCGCCAATAGCAATGGTCAATCGTTCCCCGGGAATATGGGAGGAAATAGTGACACTGGCGACATTCGGATGCTTCATAAACTCGGATTTTAGATGTTCGGGATTTTCTCGTATTTTTCGGCCATGGGGAATTATGATAACTTGGTCTTTTTGCAGCCCTAATTCCTTGTTCTGCATAAACGTTAGCTGATCATAAATCACTATCGCGCTGATAATTAAGCCAATAGATATGGCAAATTGAGAAACTACCAATAGCTTTCGAAACAGTGATCGGTTTCTATAATCGTTTGTTTGCGTTCCCTTTAATGCGAAAATCGGCTGAAATGAAGAAAGGAATATCGCCGGGTACAAGCCGGAGAGAAGGCCAACTGCCAGGATAATAAACACGACGAGGAGTAAAATCCCCCAATTGCCGCCATCAATAAATGTTAAATCTTTAGCGACGAATTGGTTGAAGGTCGGCAAACACAATTCGATCAAAACAACCGATAAAACCAACGCCAAAAGTGATAGTAAAATCGACTCGCCTAAAAATTGTTTGATGAGTTGTAACCGATTCGCCCCGGCTACCTTTCTAACGCCTATTTCTTTTGCACGGTTTGCCGAACGTGCGGTCGCCAAATTCGTATAGTTGATGCAGGCAATTGCCAGGATCAGCAGTGCAATGATGCCGGCAATATAAAGATAGACAATGTTACCATTCGGTTCGATTTCCCCGCCATAATGCGAATACAGGTGGATATCCGCTAACGGCTGTAATTCACTTATAATAGATTTGTAATTTTCTTCTTCGCCTGCATGTTTGGCAGCAAACACCGGAAACTGTTTTTCCAAATTTCGTGGTTGAAGATTGGGCGGCAGCAGCAGATAAGTATGCGCGAAGATGAAAGTCCAATTATCGAGAATGCCGGAGTTTTCCGGAAACAAGTGTTCCGAAGTCGAAAATGAAATCAGCATATCGAACACGAAATGAGAATTGGAAGGAATATTTTCCAAAACGCCGGTTACTTTCATTTCGTGATCCTGTTTGTTCCAATTTATGGTAAGCGTTTCTCCGAGAACGTCTAATTTACCGAAATACTTTTGTGCCGTTTCCGCGGTAAGCACCACGCTGTACGGTTCTGCCAGGGCGGTTTGAGGATCGCCGGAAATTTGGGGGAATGAGAAAATGGTTAACACATCGGCATCCGCCCAAAACATGCGACTTTCGTAGAATTGTTTTTCATCTTTTCGAAACAGCGTACGGGTGCGGTCTTTAAAAAAACGTACCGCGGTGATTTCCGGGAAATCGATATTTAATTTAGGCGCAAGTGCAAAAGCGGTTTTAGCGATTTTGTGGTGATCGTCTGTTTCAATAGTTGCCCGGTAAATTCGATCGGCATTTTGATGATATGAATCGTAGCTCAATTCGTGCCGGATAAACAAAAACAGCATCGCAGCGCAGGCAATACCAATGGCCAGCCCGAGAACATTTATAAAGGTATAACTTTTATGCTTCATTAAATTACGCATCGCGATTATGTAGTAGTTTCTTAACATCTGTAAGCTCCAGTAAATATTCAGTTTAAGGAAAGCGGGAATTGATTTTAGAATTTGCCACCAATACCACATTTGGGCAAAAGCCGGCCTTTTTTCAATTGAAAGTTCTTGAAATATCTCTTCAAAATCGCCAACAATGTTTGCACGATTTTTTCTATCGGCAATACGATTTAGTATCCAGCGAGCAATTTTGTGTGGTTGATGCTCAATAATCTTGATCCTTCACTATTTACAGGGGTGGTTAGCACGGACTCCATACAACCACCCCTGATTTTCTCGCTCAACGCGTCGAAAATCTGTCCCCTCCTTATTAAGGCGGGGAATTATCCCGCTTTTTTTAAAATTCCGAAATCCGAAATCGTAAATCCGAAATCGTTTCATTCATATCGCAACGCATCTGCCGGTTTGGTTAAAGCGGCACGAATGGTTTGAAAGCTAACGGTGAAGAGCGCCAGGAAAAACGTCAAACCGCTTGCAAGGAGAAAAACACCGATCCCAATATCCGTTCGATAAGCAAAATTTGTGAGCCATTGTTCCATTCCGAAATAAGCAAGGGGAATAGCGATCAGCAGCGCAAGAAATACCAATTTGATAAATTCTTTCGAAATCAACAGTACAATTCGGGAGGCAGAAGAGCCTAATACTTTGCGAATGCCAATTTCCTTTGTGCGTTGTTGGGTGGTAAACGAGGCCAATCCGAATAAGCCCAGGCAGGCGATGACAATGGCTAAAAGCGTGAAATATCCTATGATTTGGCCAACTTGCTCGTCAGCACGATGGAGTTGATCAAACCGTTTATCAAAAAACGTGTAGGTGAAGGGATGGTCCGGGGAGAATTTAACCCAGGTTTCTTTGATAAAATCCAGCGTCTCGGCAGCGTTTTCCGGGTGAATGCGAATAGAATACCGTGAAAACCAGGAACGCGGTGGAATAAAAAAGATTAAAGGTGCGATATTTTCTTTAAATGATCGGAAATGAAAATTTTTTACAACACCAACAACCGGTGCGCTTTCGCGTTGAATAACCGGCATCGCGATTGTTTTTTCCAGCGGATTATCCCAACCTAACAGGCGGGCGGCTGCTTCGTTTATCAAAAATGCGTGGGTTTCGTCCGTGCTAAAATCTGTCGAAAAATCACGCCCGGCCGCCATTTCGATTTGGTAGGTTTCGATAAAATCGTGATCCACAACCAGCATCCTCAGCGATGGCCGGTTTTCCTCGGTAAATCCTTCCGGTATCGCGGGAATTCCCCAATCGCCGCCACCGGGCACATTCGAAGATATCGAGACGCTCTCGATGTTTGGATGCTGTAAAAGCGTTTGTTTTACGGATTCGTAATTTTCCTTCATCGCGTTATCTTGAATTGGAAGAATGACGACCTGCTTTTTGTTGAACCCTAAGTTTTTATTTCGAATAAAATCCAATTGGTTATAGATAATTCCGGTAGCCATTATGAGTGCAGCAGATATGGTGTACTGGAAAACGACCAATGTTTTTCGTAAGGGTGACCGGCCGGTCACCCCTGCGGGAATGGTACCTTTCAGCACC
>CAXHHS010000623.1:0-4824 GCA_964015645.1 uncultured bacterium | reverse complement strand
AGATGCAATGGAGTCTCGTGGGCTCGGAGATGTGTATAAGAGACAGGGTAACCAGCTCTCCATCGCCGCCCGGGACTTCAGTGTCATTCACGCGACTGAGGATACCGTTATTTCTGCACACGCTGAAAAAAATAGCGAGCTGCGCCTGGCGCTTATCGAAGTACCACATCGGGTTGATTACCCGCTGTATGGCGAATAATGAATTTTGCACTCCAGAGACAACTTTTCAGCGTTTTCGTAGTTATCTATTCATACCTTGAACTTCAATAGGGGTGGAATGAATAGAACGGTACGATGCTTTAACCTGCTTATTTTTATTGCTGCTGCGGCAATCCGTATCTTTCCCCAGGATAACGATGTTCAATTCGAACATCTTATGCTGGAAGATGGTTTGTCGCAAAGCAGCGTCTTTTGCATGTTGCAAGACCACCAGGGATTTATGTGGTTTGGCACTGCCAATGGCCTTAATAAGTACGATGGCTACAATTTTACGATCTATACCCACAATCCCAATAATCCCAATTCTCTTTCCAACGACTGGATTAATGCAATTTTAGAAGACCGCGACGGCGATTTGTGGATTGGCACGCAGGAAGGGCTTTCGCGGCTTGCACGCCATAAAAGCGCTTCGGCAACTTTCATTAATTATAAACGCGACCCGGCAAACCCGAATAGCTTGAGTCACAACTATGTTCACACAAATGCAATTTTGGAAGATCGCGACGGCAGGATTTGGATTGGCACACCCAACGGCCTCAATTATTTCGATAAAACCCACGAAGCGTTCTCCCGCTTTACGACACAAGACGGCCTTAAAGGTAATAGAATTAGCACCTTGTGTGAAGGCGAAAATGGTAATTTGCTCATCGGTTTTTATGAAGGCGGCATAAGCGTGCTATCCTGGCTGGAAAATGGTATTCCCCAAATTAAACCGCTTAAAGCGGATATAACCGTTAATAAAATTTTCGAAGATCGGAATAACGATCTCTGGTTCGGAACTACAGATGATGGCGTCTATAAATTTGAAAGAGCGACAAAAACGATTTCGCATTACAAGCGCAATTATCCCGAACAAAAAAATACCATTATCGGAAACTCGATTCGAAATATGTTGCAGGATCAATCCGGCGCGCTTTGGATCCTTACCGGGAGCGGTGTTTCTAAAATGAATATCGCTAAAGAACGATTTACGAATTTTCAACACGATCCTTACAATCCCTACAGCATTCGCTCTAACAATATGATGTCAATTTGGGAAGATCGCTCCGGTATTCTCTGGTTCGGATCAACCCTCGGCGGCATTGATAAACTGATTCCGCATAAAAACCGAATGCAAAAATTCACCTACAATCCATATAAGTTGGATGGGTTTAAAAGCAAACGGGTTTATTCATTTTGTGAAGATCCCGGCGGCTTAATTTGGATTGGCGCCTGGTTTAATATGGCAATTTATGATCGTAACACCGGAAGATTTGCAACGTTAAGCGACGCAAATTCACGTTTAGCAGCCGGTACGGAAAATGTTATTACGGCACTTTATACCGACCGCAAAGGATATGTTTGGATTGGCAGCACCAATAGCGGGCTTTACCAGGTAAATCCGAAGGCGTTGCCAGCAGAACAATTCTTTCAATCCCCGGAATTGCGTTTAACAGATTTACCGGAACAGCAAAGGCGGTCTATTATTGTCGATTATTTTGAACATCATTCCGGCGATCCGGTCAGCATAAGCTCCAGTGCCGTTCGGGCAATTTCCGAAGATGCAAACGGTGATTTATGGATTGCAACACTATACGGTTTAAATCACTTGAATTATAGCGAATTTCTTACACCCGGGGATGCTGTGAAGTTTACGCGATATTTGCACAAGCCGGGGAACCCCAACAGCCTCAGCAATAATCAAATTACATCTATTTATGTAGAAGCTCCCGATACAGTTTGGGCCGGAACGCAATACAATGGCTTAAACCGGCTGGTAACTCACCAAAAAGATGCGGTTCAAACATCCGCAACAACAGTTGCCCGCTATGGGTTCGACGCTGACGATACCACGAGCTTGAGCCACAATTCCGTTTATTCCATTTATAAAGATGGTAACCATTTTCTGTGGGTCGCAACCTATGGCGGCGGCCTAAATCGATTTGATCCCCAAACAGAAACGTTTATTCGCTATACGGAAACGGATGGCTTGCCGAACAACGTAGTGTACGGAATTCTACCGGACGATCATGGCAACCTCTGGCTCAGCACCAATCGTGGTTTGTCGCGGTTTGATCCCTCAGCCGGGCTGTTCAAAAATTACGATGTTCACGATGGGTTGCAAAGCAACGAGTTTAATACCGGCGCATATTTCAAAAGCCCGACCACCGGCGAGCTGTTTTTCGGCGGCATCAATGGATTTAATATGTTTCATCCTGATAGTTTGCAGGATAATCCCCATACTCCGCCGGTTATTTTGACAGATCTCAAACTATTTAATCAATCAATATTTGATGAAAAAAATCAGCATTTTTCCGGTGGAAAACCGTTATCGGAATTAGCGGAAATTGTCCTGCCGTATGATCAAAATTTCCTGTCCTTCGACTTCGTCGCCCTGGATTTCACCAACCCGTTAAAGAATGAATATGCGTATCAATTGGAAGGCATCGACCCGGATTGGGTCTATTGTGGAAATCGGCGATTTGTTAGCTATACCAACATTCCGGCGGGCGATTATATGTTTCGGGTAAAGGGAGCGAACAGCAACGGCGTTTGGAATGAAGACGGCGTCGCTATCAACATTACCATTACGCCACCGTTTTGGCAAACTGCCTGGTTTAGAGTTTTGGCTATCGTCGCTTTTATCAGTTTAATTTTCGGCGGTTATCACCTGCGAATTCGCCAGCTTAACCGGCAGCAAATATACCTGGAACGATTGGTGGCAGAACGAACCGGGAAATTACAAAACCGCACCCTCGAATTGGAAAGACAAAAAGAGTTGGTAGAAAGTGGCAAAAAAACGATTGAAACCCAGGCGGCAAAACTATTGGAAATGGATCGCATCAAAACCCGTTTTTTTGCCAACATTTCGCATGAATTCCGCACACCGCTTACGCTGATTTTAAGCCCTTTGGAGGAGATGCTTTCGGCCAGTAAAAATGGTTCTCAAAAAAACATATTCAAAATGATGCGCCGAAACGCCCGGCGGCTGCTGCGACTCATCAATCAACTGTTAGATATTACCAAACTGGAAACCGGTAAAATGGCCTTGCATCCATCGCATGGCGATCTGGTTGCTTTCCTTAAAACCATTACGGATTCGTTTATTCCCCTTGCAAAAGAGAAACAAATTCACCTTCAGTTCAACTCCTCGGAAGATTCCATCATCACCTATTTTGACCGGGATAAAGTGGAGAAGGTTGTTTATAATTTGTTGTCGAATGCGGTTAAGTTTACATCCGCGGGCGGGAAAATTGAAGTAATAGCCTCGGCGATTTCGGATTTTCGATTTCGGATTTCGGAAGCACGAGCTACGAGTCCCGAAATCCAAAATCAAAAACCCGAAGTTAGTGATTTCATAGAAATCACAGTCAAAGATACCGGCATCGGTATTCCGGCAGACCGATTGCCGCATATCTTCGACCGCTTTTATCAAATAGATGATTTTAAGGGAGAGGCGTTGCATGCAACGTCTCAACAGGGCACCGGCATTGGATTGGCGTTGGTAAAAGAATTGATAACATTGCACCACGGCGCAATTTCCGTAAATAGCACGGAAGGACAGGGCACGGAATTCATTGTTCGATTGCCGTTGGGCAGAGCGCAGAGCGTAGAAGGCAGAGTGTCAGACGAAAAAGACGAATTTCTCTCAGCCCTCAGCCCTCAGCCCTTCGCAACCAATAACAACGGACAACCAACAACGGACAATAAAGAGTTCATCCTCATCGTTGAAGACAACGCTGACGTCCGCACCTATCTCCGAAATTCTCTCTCATCGAATTACCAGTTGATTGAAGCAATAAACGGCAGCGAAGGCATCGAAAAGGCCAAAGAACACATCCCGGATTTAATTATCAGCGACGTAATGATGCCGGAAATGGATGGCTTTGAATTTTGCCGCATCACCAAGCAGAATCTAAAAACCAGCCATATTCCGATTATTATACTGACTGCCAAAGTATCAGATGCCAATAAACTCATTGGCCTGGAAACCGGTGCGGATGATTACCTTACCAAACCGTTTAGTTTGCAAGAGCTTAAAGTTCGTATTCATAATTTAATCGAACAACGTCGAAAATTGCGCGAGAAGTTTAGCACGGAATTTTTGCTGAAACCAAACGATATTACGGTTTCCTCACCCGATGCCATATTCCTGCGCCAAATTTCGGGAATCATCGAAGCAAATATGGCAAACCCGGATTTAACAATTGAAGAGGTTGCCGCCAAATTAGAGATGAGCCGCAAGCAGCTTCATCGCAAATTACGCGCGCTAACCGATCAATCGCCCAGCCAATTTATTCGCTCCATGCGATTACAGCGGGCAAAACAATTATTAGAGCAAAATGCCGGTAATATCACCGAAATTGCCTTTAATGTCGGTTTTGGCAGTTCCTCGTATTTTACCCGGTGCTTTCGAGAAGTTTATGGGGTTTTGCCTTCGGAGGTTGAGAGAAAAACGGTAAGTAGATAGTAGGCGTAGTAGGCAATAGGCAATTCCAAATGCCAGTATTCGCGTTAAACTTAACACATTTGAAGCAAAGGAATATAAAAATTCCCCGCCTTACAAAGGAGGGGAATTTTAGCCATTCAAGCACATTGGTTCACCCCAAGTCCAAATTCATCATT
>CAXHHS010000622.1:0-4826 GCA_964015645.1 uncultured bacterium | reverse complement strand
AGATGCAATGGAGTCTCGTGGGCTCGGAGATGTGTATAAGAGACAGGGATCGTAACGGCTCATGCCCCCGCCTTCGGTTGCAATCCACAGATTTCCTTCACGATCTTCGTAAATCGAATTAAGTGTATTGTGACTTAAGCTATTGGGGTTTTCAGGATCATGCCCGAAATGGGAAAAAGAATTGTCTTTTTTGTTAAACCGGTTTAACCCGCCGCCACCGGTCGCTATCCAAATAGTGTTTCGACTATCTTCTAAAATTGAGTTTATTGTGAAATCGCTAATGCCGCTATCGTCGCCAAATTCTACACGCCGGTAATATGTCAACGTCTTCTGCTGCGGATCAAACCTGGTAAGCCCCACTGCGCGGGTAAGAATCCAGATTTTTCCTCCTGAGTCCTCCAATAAACCTTTGATGTATAATAGAGGATTGTAATGACCGGAATCTCTGGTGACAATGGTGAAGTTATTGTATCGCGTAAACCTCCCGGTTTTTTTATGATATTTGTTCAACCCGCCGCTCATTGTTCCAACCCACAAATTGCCGGATTGGTCTTCCATCATAGTAGAAATCCAATTATCGGAAATTGAGGTCGAGTCATAGATATCACGTTTATAAACCGTAAATTGATAGCCATCGTATTTGTTCAACCCTTCGCGAGTGCCGAACCACATAAACCCTTCACGATCTTGTAAAATACAAAGGACCGTGTTCCGTGATAGACCATCTTCTACGGCGATATGATCGAAACGAATATTTTCCTGGCCTAAAAGTAAAGCCGGAGCTATCGAATAAAACAATAACTGTAGTATAAATATGTACTTACAAACAGGCTGGAATAAATTTATCATCCCTACCCCGCGGGTTTTTTGCGAATTTACTCGCCCAACTTAAAAATGAGCAATAAACGGATCAATAACCCAAAGGTGGGGTTTTGTGGAGCACTATTCAAGATACTACATCACATTACAACTTATTAATCAGCGGGAAAGAATACGACGGTAATGAGATTGAAACGATCCTGGAGAATGCCAAAAACAAACTCATCATCGATATCGTAAACGCCCTTATGAACGGAAATTTACCAAAATCGATGCGGTGCAATGAACCGTCGATCATTTGAACATTAGTTGAGAGTACGGTTTAGCGGGTGTTAAGAAAGCAATAAATCAAATGAATCATATTTTGGGTTATTGATTCTGGTTTGATTTCATTTTCGCGGATATATTATTGAGGCGTTTTTTCAAATTTTGGGTGTAGGAGTGCTCCTTTCCTAATTTCTTTGTAAAAATTTGCAATGCTTTTTGATATAACTTTTTCGCTTCGAAAAAGTCTTTTTTTTCTTCAAGCAAAATACCAAGCCACCATGAACTAATTGCAATATCTGGATGCTCGTTACCTAATTGCGTTTCTCTGATTTCAAGGACGCGGCGAAAAAGCGACTCAGCCTCAGTATATTGACCTTGAGCCTTTAATAATACCGCCAGATCGTTTAAAGTTGTAGCAAAATATGGGTGCTTGTTACCTAACTTAGATTCAAAAATTTTCAGGGAGCGGCGATAAAGCGTCTCGGCCTCGATATACTTGCCTTGAAACTGTAGCAATCCCGCCAAATTGCATAAACTGACGGCCACATGTGGATGCTCACTGCCTAACTGCGATTCACATATTCTGAGGGCGCGGCGATAAAGCGACTCGGCCTCGATATACTTGCCTTGAGACTGTAGCAATCTTGCCAGATTGCCTAAACTGATTGCCACATCTGGATTTTGGCTACCTAACTGTGATTCAAAAATTTTTAAGGAGCGGCGAAAGAGCGTCTCGGCCTCGATATCCTTACCTTGAATCTCTAGTAATCCCGCCAGATTGCCTAAACAGACGGCCACACTTGGATGCTCGCTACCAAATCGCGATTCAACTATTCTTAAGGCGCGGCGATAAAATGACTCTGCTTCGCTATACTCGCCCTTAGCATTTAGCAGCACTGCTAGATTGTTTAAACCTTTTGCCACATCAGGATGGTCACTGCCTAACTGCGATTCCTTGATTTCAAGGGCGTAATGAAAGAGTGGCTCAGCTTCCGAATACAAACCGGCATCATAATACGAAATCCCAAGCCAATTCAGGGTAGAAGGATCATCTGGTTGGAGAATGTAGGCTTCCCTAAACGCCACTACTGCCTCCTGGTAATTTCCTGCTTGGTAATAACGTGAGCCTAATGTCCAATAGACAATAAAATCGGTGTCTTTTTGTAAATATCCTTCCATTATTTCTCTCATACTGAGAATTGGCTGATTGCCAGTTTGGCCGGTTAGGGACAAGTTGTCGTTCGCCCGATTGACTAGAGCGTATTTCAAGCAGACATACGCAGTATCTATTTGGCATTGCTCATACCAATCCCCCCAAATAACCAGATTGGCATTTAACGCTTCGCCTATTGATCTACCCTCATCAAAGGTGGAAGGGCAGGCTTGCAGGGTATCAAAACGCACTTGTAAATTGAGTTGCTTTTCTTCGTTTATTTCCGATAAGCGTTTGGAGATGGTTTTCTCTATTTGCGTTTTTTTATAATCGCAATCTTCCAGAGGTTCAAAGGGGAGGATAAGCACATTAAAGCTGCTGTCGGATACCTCAAATGGGATACTTTCTGTTGTTTTTTGGGGGGGGGAATTTACCGGCTCAATTATAGGTTTAACATAACCTCGATAGACTCCTGCATAGCTCGATAAAACAGCAGGTATCGTTATTAAAAGAAAAATAATGAGTTGCCGAAGATGATGGCGACACACCAATACTTTTGCCGGATTCTTACATCTTCTAAATTTCTCTTTTTTGCCCAAGCGCCCTAAACACTGCATTGTTATTTTCCGAAATGTGTTGCTGAGTAATTTAGCTGTTATCGGCAAATATGGTAAATAATCGGAGGAAATGCTACGAAGGATATTTTATATCTTTTACTCACAAATAGCAGAAAGTCAAATAAGGTATTAAATTGTGCTATGCCAGATATGTTCGAAATTTATCGAAAACATGCCGATCGTTACGATGAGCTTGTTCGTTCCGAAGATTATGAGAATAATCTCGGCCAATTTCTACAAAATCTTCTGGATTGGAATAACATACAAGTGATAGAAGCAGGGGTCGGAACCGGGCGTGTAACGAAGCTTTATATTGAGCAGGTTGCTTCAGCGGTGTGTTACGATCAATCTCAGCACATGCTTGACTATGCTCGCCAGGCGCTTTTTTTGTATAAACCCAAACTAACATTCAGGAAAGCGGAAAACACTGATCTTCCAAAGTTAGATCGGGTATTTGATGTATTCATCGAGGGATGGAGTTTCGGGCATACGGCAATGGGGTGTTCGACTGTCGAGGAAGTACAGCGGGTAACAGAAGTTCTTATCAGCAACGCTGCCAGGAACTTAAAACCCGGTGGAACAATCATTATCATGGAAACGCTTGGAACCAACACCGAATTACCGGTTCCACCTCATGAGAACCTCAGAAAATTCTATGAGGAACTTGAACAAAAACACGATTTTACATCGCATGTTATCAGAACGGATTACCGATTTCCGACGAATCAGGAGGCTGCTCAGGTAATGGGGTTCTTTTTCGGAGATAGTATGGAGCAGAGTGTCATCAATCGCGCTAACAACATAATCCCGGAATGGACCGGAATATGGACGAAGAAGATATGAAATAAGGGCATCCCTCATTTATTAGTCAACACTATAACTCACGCAAAGCCGCTAAGCCGCAAAGGAAGTACAAAGATTATTAAAAATCCTGTTACCTCAAACCGAGTCACTTGGAAATAAACGCGATTTTCTCATCAGGATAATTAAATACGACCGTGAACCTTTGTAAAAATCCTCTTCCAATTGTTCCAATGATGCCACCGTCTCCTTCACTGCCTAACGTACCGGGTATTTTAAACCGCACAACCGGGTTCGCAAATCGCTCGCCGCTCAACTCAAACCAATCGATTTGCCCTGCTAATTCCGGCGTATCTCCACACAACCTGCTGTTGCGTTTTTTAACGACCGGGCGGTTTTTGAGGAAATTGTGTTCTTCCAAAAACTCCGTATATAAACTCAGGTTCCCGCCTTTGCCAGTATCCAGCAGAAATTCTCCGCTAATATCTCCTTCCAATTTTGCAGTTATAATGGGATCCCGACCATCAATTTTTAGCGGCTGCCATTGCCCGGTTTTTAGTTGGTAATTTTTCGGATCATACAGCGATATGCGATCTCGCTTTTGGCTATATTCGATTTTGATAATCGCTTCCGCAAAAACGGGATAGCCAATAATACCGGCCATGGGTTCCTCAAAATTTGCGCGGGCGTTTAGCGATGCTAAATCTATCGCAACAAAAACCGGGTCACTCAACGTCAATCGCCCTAATTCTAAAATCGTGCCGCGAAGGAAAGAAATCGGCATATTACATTCCGGAATCTGAGCCGTTCTGATAACCGGCATATCAAACGACTCCGTATACTTTGAGTCAATTGCGATTATCGGGGAACCGGTATCAAGGGCAAACCACCCGATGTCTTTTCCATTAATCAATGGCCGTACAAAATCTATGGCGATACTGTCGCCATCTTGTTCCACCCAGGCGGTTTTTGTTTCCAGTTTCGCTTCGATTGTGTTATTATAAGTTGCTTCTGCACCATTCAAAAATCCGCAAGATAAAAAGCACCCACTCATCACAACAGACACAAAAAACGCGAGAACAAGATAGCTTATTTCCATATAAAACAATTGTTTACAAAAATAATTTTTCATTCGGATACCTCTTTAATTTGCAGCAAAAGAATTTGGT
>CAXHHS010000621.1:0-4828 GCA_964015645.1 uncultured bacterium | reverse complement strand
GACAGTACTTTATCAGTTATTTTATTTACCCTTAAAATCATTTTTGAAATTCCGGCTTAACCGGGAGATGCTACAATGTCTTATCCGGTTTGGCTTCCCGCTTTATCTAAACCAAATTCTAACCTTTGTGTACGGCAGGGTAAGTTTGATTATCATTGCCGCTTTATTAAACCCGGTGAGTGTGGCCTATTTTGGCGTGGCAAAGAAAGTTCCGGAAGCATTCGCGCGGATGTTTAAATCGTTTATCGTCGTCTACTTTCCCAATGCGTCAAAATTATTCTCCCGGGGGAATACCCACGCTGCGCAGCAAATGATGAACCAATCCCTGGTTCTTTTTTCAATCGGGCTTTTATTTGTGGCTTTAATTTCTTTTTTATTTCAAAAAGAGATCGTGCTATTGATATTTTCGGAGAAGTATCTCGAGACTTCCCTGGCCTTTTCCCTGCTGATGCTCAATTTTTCCCTGCGGGCAATTTCCAATTTAATGGGATACTCCCTGGTGTCTGCCGGCCAGGCGTCA
This sequence comes from uncultured bacterium, assembly GCA_964015645.1. Taxonomy (GTDB): domain Bacteria; phylum Calditrichota; class Calditrichia; order RBG-13-44-9; family J075; genus CAXHHS01. The sequence goes on along the minus strand of CAXHHS010000621.1, from coordinate 4,308 downwards.
GTGCCGGCAAAAGTGAATTTTGTTGCCAGTCTCATGAATATTCTCGGTTGTTTACTTCTAATCCCGCAATTCGGATTCAACGGCGCGGTATATTCGCTGATTATAATGAATGTCATCTCTCAAATTCTATATGCCCGCTATCTTGCCAAAAATCAAATACCTGTAGCCGTATTGCAGTACCTAAAACCAGTTTTTTTCTACTTGATATTGGTAGGCGGTTATGTAATGCTGGGGATACAATCATATCTCGTAAACCTGGTTATCTCCGGTGCTTTTTTGGCATTTTGCTGGCTAAAAATCGAAGAATTCAGGATGGCAGCCCAATTTCTCTTGAGGAATTTTCTAAGCACAAAAATTCATAAAATCTAATATACAATTTATAATTTACGGCATAAAGGAAGGTTGAAATGAAAACATTAATGGTTGACTCATTGGTTGGCAGCGAGTACCCGATAAGTCTTTGCAACAGCCTGGAGAAAGCCGGTCTGGATATCAGTCTGGTTTCTACTCAAAACAGGAAAACAGAATCAGAAGTGAATTTTCCGCTTAAACGGTGGTCTCCGTCTAAAAAACAGTTTTTGAGCAAATTCAGAAAAACCGGCCAATATATAAAATATCTGATGCGGCTTTTTATGTTTATTAAGGCAGAAAATGTAGACATAGTTCATTTTCAGTTTTTCAGAAGAGAGAGAATAGAAACATTCTATTTTTTACTTCTGAGATTGGTTGGGGTCAAATTGGTATACACAGCTCATAATGTACTGCCACATGAACATAACAAAATTGATCCGATCTTAAAATCAATTATTTATAAATCTACAAATATAATTGTTGTGCATACCCGCTACATCAAAAACAAACTAGTCACCAGGTTTAAGATCGACCCTGAAAAAGTGTATGTGATTCCCCATGGCAATTACGATACCTATTTGCCGAAAGAAGCAATCACAAAAAACGAAGCCAGGAACAATTTAAATTTAGCCGAAAAGGATCCTGTAATGCTCTTCTTTGGGCATATCCGGGAATATAAAGGACTGGATACTTTATTGGATGCTTTTGAAATCGCTTCGCAGGAAAACTCAGAAATAAAACTGCTTATTGCCGGTGAACCCCAGACTCAGGCGCTAAAAGATCGCTATGTAAATAGAATAAAACAAATTGCGGCCAATGATCGAATTATCTTTAAGCCGGGATTTATACCGACGGATAAGGTAGCAGAATATTTTACGGCATCGGATATTGTTGTGCTGCCGTATAAACACATCGACCACAGCGGTATTGTACACATGGCCTACTCTTTCGGAAAACCGATTATTGCAACAAAAGTAGGCGATTTTGGTGAAGTGATAGAAGTGGGCAGAAGCGGATTTTTGCTAGAAAAGAATGATGCGGTAAACCTGTCAGAAACTATTATAAAAGCATTTAGCGATAAAAGAAAATTGGAGGAAATGGGTGATTTTTCAAGGAAATTAAATGAAACAAAATATTCCTGGGATAATATTGCTGTTAAAACGATACGCCTATATGAGAATATAAAAAGCGAACAATTAATTCATGATATTCAAGGTACTTTAAATCCCGGAGGAATAGATTAAACCCAAGGTAAGCAATTAACCAAATGAAAGAAGGAAGGGAAGGAGTTCCTGGTTAAATCCATAAGCGGAACTTTTCTCAAAACCACTTTACAGAAGACCGAAAGGCTGAATCATGAAATCATCAAAAAGCAAGGCCATATTAAAACGAGTTCTCTATCCTTTGAGGACATTTATGGGGCATTTTGTAAAATCTAATGTCGATAGAACTGAAAAGTTGTTCTATAAAGCAGGCAGCTTTGTTGCTGCAGCCAAAATAGAAGGAGACTATTTAGAGTTTGGCGTCTTTTCAGGGTCTAAGTTTGCCTCGGCATTTCATTTAATCAGAGACGCATACAAAAGCTCTTATACAACCTCTATTTGGAATACTGAAGAAGAGTGTATTGAACGGCAGACACAATGGAAAAAGATGAGGTTCTTTGCATTTGATTCATTTCAGGGCTTACCAAAACCTACAGGTATAGATGCATTGTCTAACGATTTTATTGAGGGAAAGTATTCCAATTCCGAAGATGGCTTTATAAGCAGTATTACCTCAAAGGGAGTCCCTAAAGATCGTGTAGTCATTGTACCTGGTTGGTTTAATGAATCTCTCAATGAAAGCACAAGAAAAAAACATGAAATCAAACACGCTGCTATTGTTCATATAGATTCTGATTTATACGAGTCAGCAAAGTCGGTATTAAACTTTATTAGGCCGTTATTAGTTGACGGGACAATTATTATTTTTGATGATTGGTATAATTTTAAGGGAAATCCAAATTTAGGGGAGCAGAGAGCTTTTAGAGAATGGTTAGATGAGAATCCGGACTGGACTGCAACACAATACCAAAAAGAAGATGTATGGCGTAATAGTTTTATAATGAACAAAAATATCTCAAACTTGAGTTGTCCCCAAGAAATCGCTGCGCCTGACGACTATTCCGTTGCGCTCCATAACAGCAGGTGAGTTTTGAGCATTATCACAAAAAAATTGTTGCCAAAAGTTCAGTTTTGGTAGTGGTTCCCTGGTTTTGGATAGTCAGCAAAGTTCAGTATGAGTTGAGTTATGAAGGTGTTTATGAAAGTATTAATGATCGATTCGTTAATTGGTAATGATTACACTTTATGCCTTTGTTCCGGTTTGTATCGCACCGGGGTAGATGTAACCCTGGTCTCCACGGAAGACCGGGTATTAAATATGCCGGTTGATTACCCGGTATTAAGATGGGCGCCTTGTAAAGTCCAAACAGTTGGTAAAATTAGAAAACTTGGGGTGTACTTAAGATATCTTACCAGGTTATTTATCCACATTCGCAAGAGTAAGATTGATGCGGTTCACTTCCAATTTTTTCGGAGAGAGAGAATCGAAAGTTTTTATTTTGCCCTGCTGCGGTTGATGGGAACTAAATTGATATATACCGCCCATAATATGCTGCCGCATGAAAAGAGCCTGGTTGATTATTTTTTAAAATGGATTGTTTATAAATCCGCCCACTCCATTATCGTTCACTCGCAGTTTATAAAAAATAAACTCATTAGCAATTTTAACATAAATCCTGATAAAGTCCGGGTTGTACCACACGGCAATTTCGATCATTATCTGCCAGAGCATGAGATGCCCTCTGCTTCGGCACGGGAAAGCCTGGGATTATCGGATGATGATGATGTATTGTTGTTCTTCGGATTTATCCGCGCCTATAAAGGCGTCGATCTTCTTCTCGACGCGTTCGATTTGGCCTCAGCAAAAAACCCCCGGCTTAAATTAATCATAGCGGGAAAACCCTATTCAACGGAGTTTGATAAACGGTATAAACACAGGATAAGCCAGATTGCAGCTAAGGAGCGTATTTTATATCACGGGCATTTTATACCATCGGAGATGATTCCCACCTACTTTGCCGCCGCAAATGCTGTTGTTCTGCCTTATAAACAAATCGACCATAGCGGAATCGTCCATTTAGGCTATTCATTTGGGAAACCTTTAATTGGAACCCGGGTAGGCGATTTCGTAGAGACAATTGAAGAGGGAAGAAGCGGTTTTTTAGTAGAAAAAAACAACCCGCAACAACTGGCCGGCACCATTCTCCTTGCATTTACAGACAAAAACCGTCTGGCGGAAATGGGTAAATATAACCGCGAGCTTTCTGACACAAAATATTCCTGGGACGACATCGGGCAAAAAACGATCCTGTTGTACCAGCTTAGCAACAGCCCTTTTGCCAAACAATATATTTTTGATCCGGTTCGATAGTGGTAAGTGCAGTCAAATGAGATCACGTCCTGATTCTTGTGTAAATTGGGGATTGCTTCGTTACTCCGTTCCTCGCAATGACTGTCATTGCGAGGAACGGAGTAACGAAGCAATCTCAGGTAAACGCCATCTCAAATTATTAGGAACGCTGCAAGCTATATTTTTCGATTTTACGGTCGAGGCGCGGGCGAGAGATTTTTAAAATTTGCGTGGTTTTTCGTTTGTTCCAGTCGGTGCTGTTGAGAACCGCCTCAATCAAGACCTTTTCACCATCATCCAAACTCATCCCCTCGGAAGGAATGTCAATCATCAGGTGAGTACTTTGCCTTTTTTCACTCATTACTGCCGGCGTTTCCGAGTCTATCGTTTCGTAAAGCATGTCCGGGGTTACTTTGTCGCCATCAGCCAAAAGCGCAATTCGTTCGATGGTATGTTGCAGTTCCCGCACGTTTCCCGGCCATTGGTAGGATTTTAACAACGATT
>CAXHHS010000620.1:0-4834 GCA_964015645.1 uncultured bacterium | reverse complement strand
CACCAAGAAGCTCGTCGGCAGCGTCAGATGTGTATAAGAGACAGCTTAGAAACCCCCTGAACAAATAAAAGGCCATAGCAAGATTGCTATGGCTTTTTTTTTAACGAAAAACCTTCTAATTTTCGGTGATTTTAATCATACGTCAGGGTATTAAAAGATAGAAATTGCAGCTTTGGCTTGGAATCCCCGGGAGGTTTACAAGTGTGCAATATCTTGGAGTTCATTTAAAAATTTGGGTGAGGTTTCCAACGGTGAACCCTGGAAAATTATTTTATGCAGTATTGAATATGGGGTTAGGCCATGCTTCGCGCAGCTTGCCGATTCTTCGGGAGTTTATTCAAAAAGGGTGGAATGTATTGTTAGGGAGCAATGGCAGGGCGTTGGAGTTCTTAAGAAATGAACTTCCGGAAATCCCTTTTGTAGAAACGCCCCAGTATAATATTGAATATTCTCAAAATGGCTTTATGGCACCAAAACTATTGGCGCAAGCACCGCGATTGTTAAAAAAGATCGATGAAGAACAGGCCTTCTGCCAAAAAATTGTTTCGGATTTTGAGCCTGACCTTATTTTTAGCGACCATTGTTATGGAATGTATCATCGCCGGGTAGCATCTTATTTTTTGAGTCATCAAATTTTCTTCGAAATGCCCCGGGGATTTAATCTTTTTAGCGGAGCCGCAGCAAAATTCAACCTGAAATTTCACGAAAAATACTCCAAAGTTATTATCCCGGATTTTCCTTCGGAGAACGGCGGTTTAATAAGCGGGAAATTGAGTCGTTTACCGGCCCAAAACGCTCAAAAATATTTCTATGGCGGGCCTCTCTCAAGCATCCCAAAACTCGATTGCGAGGAATCGATAGATTTATTGGTTTCGATTTCCGGCCCGGAACCGCAGCGAACGGTTTTTGAGAAGAAAATCCTGGATCAAATTGACTATATTCCCGGGAAAAAAGTTGTTGTGTTGGGGAAAAGCGAATCTCTTGCCTTGCTGAAAGATGAGCCGGGGTTAAAAGTTTATTCCCATGTCCCCCGGGAAAAAATGATCACGTTGTTTAACTGTGCGGATTTGATCGTTTCCCGGCCCGGTTATTCTACGCTGATGGAATTAGCAGAAACCGGTAAACAGGCGTTATTGGTTCCTACCCCCGGCCAAACGGAGCAGCTTTATCTTGCCGAGCATATAATGAAAAAAAGATGGTTTTATTGTGTGCCACAAGATGATTTGTTTTTATCCCGAGACGCTCAACATGCTAAAAACTATGCTGGCCTATTTAAACCGGATGTAACGCAATGGTCGGTGAATAATATTTTTGACCGGATACGAGATCATATTTCAAAGTGAAATGTTTGCTACAAAATAAACGTATTTCGGAAAAAATAAAAGCTTAGGCTCCACGCTCTAAATCTCGCCCCACTGAATTTAGTCCTTTTCCAATCAGAAAAGAATTTGTTTTAAAGAACCGGATGATTAACTTAATTCGCGTGTGAGTTTATTGAAATGGTTTTTCGATAGAATTGAAAGTCTAATTAACTTGACAATGTTAGATTAGATTTTTCCAACAGATCACTAAATCCAACGGATGAAGAAATTAATGTTTTTATCCGTTGGATTCAAATATCCGTTGGGAATTTTACATATTTTTGACTGGAATTTAACATTGCCAAGTTGAATAAAATCAATAGCGTTAATTATGCCTAGGAAGTTTCAAAGTCGTTTCCCGCTTAAAAGATACATTCTATGTCTTTGGGCCGTTTTGATAAGCGTAATCATTTTTTCTTGCAGCGGCACTCAACAAAAAATTCAACCGGGAACAAAGACGGCATTGGTGTTTTATTACCAGGCGGAAGAAAACATCAAGCAGGGGAATTTTACTACTGCAATAACAAACCTGGATTCCGCTATTTATTACAACCCGGGATTCGCAAATTTATACCAATTAAAAGGATGGGTTTGGGAAAAGTTAAGCCAACAAGACTCTGCAATTATTGCCTACGAAAACTGTTTAAAATATCGCAGCGCCCAGCCGGAAATTCAAAAGCGCCTGGCACTGCTATATTTCGAAACCGGGCAATTTGAGGCATCCGCATCCTATTTCAAAAAAACCCTTCAAGCCTACCCGGATACCGCAGAAATACACCTTCAGTTAGGAAAAGCATATCATCAATTGGGGTTTCATCCATTGGCGTTAGGCTATTTTCAATCATATCGGGAATTAGAAACATCGCCAAAGGCGGAACTTTGGAAGTGGGCAGGTTTGGCACGATTTAAAACATCTGCTTACGCCAAAGCAATCGTAAATTTGGAAAAATATATCGAAGTTCATAAAGAAGATGCAGCCGCATTAAAACATCTTGGCATTGCAAAATTCAAATCCGGTGAGTATGAAGATGCAATCTCTTATTTGAATTTTGCAGAAGCCTATTCAAAAGACGACCCCGAGATTTATCTTTATCGCTCGCGCTATTTTCTATTGGCGGATCGACCGGAAATTGCAAAAGTGCAATTGGATCGTGCATTACAAATTGATAGCCTGAATGTAAATACCTTGTACGAGCTTGGCGTCTTATACCATCAACAGGAAGAATATTCGAAATGTAGCGCCAAAATGTCGAAAGTTATTGCGCTTGAAAATGAGTATTGGCCTGCATATCGTTACCTGGGATTTTTAGCGGAACGGGAAAATGATTTTTCCAAAGCCCAGGAATATTACAAGCTGTATTTGGAAAATACAATCGAACGCGATGAAGAAGTACGACAGCGGTTTGAAGCAGTAACCACCGGGGTTAAAAATGAATAGGCGTCGTTGTTTAATCATCACGAAGAAAATCACATTTGTGATAAAATACCCGAAGAAACGAAGATTAAGAAAGCGAGTGATTAATGAAAAAGATGTTTTCAAACCTGTTTATTGTTTTGATGAGCGCCTCTCTGTTTTCCCAAATTCAACCTAATTTTGGTGAGATTACCGTTGAAATAAATGACGATTCGGCACGAACCTATCTTGCGGAAAGTGCTTTATTATATCAAAATGTCGGCATAAAATACGACACCACTTTGCAAGTAAAAACTGATGAAGGTACCACATTTTATTATTATCCTCAATTAACCCAAGGAAATAACATTATTCTACATTTAATTTTAGCGGCAAAAGAAAAAACGGGCGACGAAAGCAGTCTTTCCGCGTTAGATGTATATTTTAATCTTGGAGATTCCCTAAAAGATCACATCGAAATTAACGATGCCGATTCGAGTTTATTTATTTTCCCAAAGGGAGAATTTATCCAGAAAAAACTGTATTCCCGAAATCACGTTGCGAAATTTAATATCGTAAAAGATGAATACGGAATCCCCAGTGCCGGTGATTTTGAATCGGAATTCGAATATTTAATTCCGAATGTTTCCGGCAAAGAGAGCAGCCAAGGAAAGATGGTGGGTAAACTCTCGATTCCGGAAGAAAATTTGCGAATTGGGCAGGAAACCACCATTGCTTCCGGCAAGCGAGATAAAAACAGCCTGGGGCGAAATTTGGCAATCGCCGCGGTTGCCAGTATTTTTATTCTTATATTTGCCCTCCAATGAAAACTCCCTGGCCCAAATATATTGTCCATGTGGATATGGACGCCTTTTATGCCGCAATCGAACAATTGCGGCGTCCGGAGTTGCGGGGGAAACCGGTTATCATCGGTGCAGATCCTAAAAAAGGGCAGGGGAGAGGCGTTGTTTCCACAGCCTCTTACGAAGCACGCCCGTACGGCGTTCGATCTGCGATGCCGATTTCTCAAGCCTACCGTCTATGCCCCGATGGAATTTACATCAAACCGAACGGAAAATTGTACAGCGAATACTCCGAGCGTATTTTTGTGCTGTTGGAGCAATTTACCCCGCTCATTCAAAAAATCAGTATCGATGAAGCATTTTTAGATATTGCCGGGCACCCGGTATTCCAGCGCAGCGAAGATATCTTTAGCGCTGTCAAAACGTTGGGGATGGAGATCAAACAATGTGTTTTTGAAGAAACCGGCTTAACCGCCTCGCTGGGAATTTCGTCATCAAAAAGCGTAGCAAAAATTGCCTCGGATTTTCAAAAACCGGATGGGTTAACGATTGTTCCGCCGGATAAAGTGCAAGCCTTTCTCGATCCACTGCCGGTGAGGTGTATTTGGGGGATTGGAAAAAAAACATTTCAAACCTTATCAAATATGAATATTCAAACCGTTATACAATTGCGGAAGCTCGGTAAAGAAGTTCTGGAGAAAAAGTTCGGAAAGATGGGGACGCACCTTTACCGTATGGCATGCGGAGAAGATGAAAGAGGCGTTGTTGAGCGGGAAGAGGCAAAATCCATTAGCCATGAACGCACCTTTTTGGAAGATCAAACCGATCGCGAACTGTTGATTAGCACCCTGCTATACCTGGCGGAAAAAGTTAGCTACCGGCTGCGGAAATATAATTTGCGCGGAAAAACAATCCAGTTAAAATTACGCTTTCACGATTTTACGACCTTTACCCGCAGTAAAACCCTTCCCGATCCCACAAATATGACCGAAGAAATTTTCAACATCAGTAAAATGCTGTTTGAGCAGTTCCGAAAAACCACAAAACCGGTTCGATTAATTGGTGTAGGTGTTAGCCAGCTTGTAGATGAAGGTGACTTACAACTGAGCTTTTGGGATGTAGAGAATGAAAAGAAAGCCAAACTCGAAAAAGTAATGGATGCCTTGCAAGATAAATTTGGCAGCTCCGCCCTTACCCACGCCCAAACCTTAAAAGCGAAACGCCCTAAAAAAGATAAAAAATCAACGCCCTTCTCAAATGTTTGCTCTGAACTATTC
>CAXHHS010000619.1:0-4837 GCA_964015645.1 uncultured bacterium | reverse complement strand
AGGGAGTCGCGTGGGCTCGGAGATGTGTATACGAGACAGGGTGACAGCCAATACCACTTCGGAAGATTGGCAGGGAATTTCCAAGCAGGTCGATGCCATTATGGAAAATTTCCCCATGCCGGTTGGTTACGATTGGCAAAAAGGCTCGCGCTTTATCCGCTTCGACGACCAGTTGCAAGGCGGCATGGAAGCAATGTGGATCGCCATCCTTTTTGTTTACCTGGTGATGGCCGTTTTGTTTGAATCGCTGCTGCTGCCGCTCTCCGTTATGCTTACCATTCCCCTGGCATTTTTCGGGGCATTTTTGATGCTCAACATTACCCAAACCGCCGTCGGCATTACCGCTTTGATTGGTATCGTGATTCTGATTGGCGTTGTGGTTAACAACGGCATCATTTTAGTTGATATGATCAATCGCAAGCGAATGGAAGGTCTTAGTCGCACCGAAGCCATTTTGGAAGCCGGCAAACACCGCTTCCGCCCGATTATGATGACCAGCTTTACCACCATCGGCGGCCTTATTCCCATGGCATTGGGGCAGGCGGAGTTATGGGTCGGAATTCCCTATGCCCCGATGGGACGTGCCATTATCGGCGGTTTATTATCCGCCACGTTTTTAACGCTTATCGTCGTGCCGGTTTTTTACACCCTGTTCGATGAATTCGGAATCTTCCTCGGCAGAATCGTTACCTGGCTGCGTGGTAAAAAAGCCAGTGGCGATGTAGCATTATCGCCGGAGAGTTAAGCTTGATTTTTCTCTGAAAATGCAAAAATTCCCCTGCTTGGATAAGGAGGGGAATTTTGAGAAAAATAAATTCTTTGGCATTCCTCCCCCGCTTGCTTTTATCCTTTAGCCGATTTATCTTTTTAGCATCTTCATTAAAAAAGTTTTTCTTTACTATTACATTTCATTAAATTCATGGCGCATTATAAAACAAAGGAAAGCGAAAGATGAGAAAAATGATAATTGTATGGATTCAAGTTCTTTTTTTATTATCGCCAATTTTAGCCCAGGAAAAAGAAAGTTTGGGAAATTTTGTTACCCGCTCCGAAGGATATTACCAATATATAGTAACGCCTTCGGTTAAAAATTTTTCTTGCAGATTAACGACGCATTTTTATATCAATTTTATGAAATCGCAATCCATCGAGGAGAAATTTAATTACCCGATAAAATTTGTTTGGACAAATGAAGGCCGCCGCTACTATGTTCTGGAGCCGCTGCCGGAGTTAAGCGATTCGCTGCGCCGGCAGGCCCTCCAATACTCGCAAATGATAAAAAACCTCTTCGAAAGCATTGTGCTCGATCTTCAAAAAATGTCATTTCGATCCCCGTTATATGATATTCCCCTGGCAGCGTCAATGAGCGCCTCACAAGACACTGTAAATATCGAATATTCCTTTGAGAGCAATTCGAGTACCGTAAGCACGATAGAAAAGTACACACCAAGCGGGCAATTTTTTAAATTTATCTGGCAATTTGGCACTCAAAAGGTGATCAATTATCCCAAGTTCGAAACCGTTAAAGGCAAGTGGATTTGCAATGGCTGGGAAAGCCAGGTCTATAATGATAAAAATGAAATTGTTAGTGGAGTGGCAACACGGCTTATCTACAACCGGAATTTCGAGAGCAAAGCGCGGTATTTACCGGAAAAAATAGACGTGATTGCCCAAACCGTCGAAGACCCGGCAAAAGGCCCGCAAACCAACAGCGTTGCAATTTATCTAAAGGGTTTTACATTTAATGAGGATGTAACAGTTTTGGAAAATGAAACCGCTAAAAATTCGAACCCAACTTCGCAATAAACGGCCTGGTTAGTTTCTTGAAAAATAGGTGTGCAGCGGTCGTTTATAAACAACCACAATCGGGGGTGGAAAAAATCGAGCCAGGAAGTTTTGCCAGTAAATCGGGCGAATAAATTCTCCCCAACTAAGGCGGGCGGATATAATTAAAATGGCCATCTTTAAACGCATATCAAATTCTCATAAATTTAACATCTGTAAACTTAAGAAATATTTATACAAAAAGCAATTTTCTGAACCCCACAATGTTATTGGCGTAAGATGTTGTATGAAAAACGCAGGTTTTATAAATATTTTCCTGGTTTTGTTAACACTAAGTTTTGCCATATTTGCTGTACCGGATGGAGACAAAGACAAAAAGAAGGCAAAATCCGATACCACCAACCAATCTTCCCCTGCGGCTTTAACCGACTCATCCAAAACACTGAGCGATACCACCTGGCTATCCACGGTTAAAGGGAAAGCAATGGCGCGCTTATCTACCTGGGATAACCAGGAGATTACCGCTAATTCCGTTCAGATTACTGTTGAGCAGCAAACGCCCGAATTAATGTTGCAGGAAATGACTCGCAAAATTATGACCTCCGACCCGGAAGATACTCCCGACTATGATTTTCGCTCCAATACTGCTTACCGAACCGGTGCGGCACAAGGGTTTGTGACCCCGGAACATCTTAAGCGAAACGATATTCTGTGGGTAAATCCGCGTGATGTGGTAAAAGCGGCTTCCAAAGCGTTAAAAAACGGCTCCGGCGAAACGCCCATTTCCTTATCGGAAAACGAGATTACAATTCTGAAAATACTCTGGCGAAATCCCAATATTTCTGCAAAACAGTGGTATAAATTTTATTCTGCGAATATTTCCGGTAAGCGAATGTCTTTTTTTGCGTTTGTTCACGAGGCAAACATTTTAGCTGCAAAAGAGCTGATTAAAGTGAGAGAAATAGAAGATGTTCAGTATTTTTCGCCAACTATATCGCGCGGCTTGCTGGTTTGGCTTGCCAAACAAGAGCTTATTTCCAGTGATGTCATCTTTAACACCGTCCGCCATTATGAACTGCTTAAAATGCGAGAGTCGCTGGAAGACTCGGATTTGAAAGAAGATTCGAATAATACGCCTTAAGTATATTCCAATGCTTCCTCCATATCCGTTCATTTACGAACAATCCCTGTCTTAGCAGCGAACATTAAGCAGTTTCCTTCAATCGAGTCATCCCCCTAATTCTTTTAAAAACAATATTGGTATAGTTCTTGAATAGCTAAGGGCAAAGGGCCGAGAGCAGAGGATTAAATTTTCTCCTTTCGCCAAGTTTATCCTGAGCCTGTCGAAGGGCGCTATGCAAGGAGTCTTTTATGCTAAAAAACTATCTAAAAATCGCTTTTCGTAATTTATTGAAACACAAGGCCCATTCTGCGATCAATGTAATAGGGTTGGCAATTGGGATGGCCTGCTGCATGTTGATTTTATTTTACGTGCAGGATGAGCTGAGCTACGACCGCTACCACAAAAATGCCGAGCATATTTATCGTGTGGTGGAGATTGTAAAAAGCGATAACGTGGGAGAAGAATCCGCCAGCAATCCCTTTCCGTTAGGGCCAACGCTGGTACAGGATTTCCCGGAAATGGTCGAACATTCCGTGCGTTTTTTCAACCTTCAAGCCCCCACCCTGTCGCTGGAATATGAGGATCAGCGATTTAACGAGCAACGGTTTTTCTTTGTGGATGAAGCGGTTTTCAAAATGTTTAGCTACACGTTTTTGCAGGGAAATGTTGAGACTGCCTTGACAGAACCCAATTCTCTTGTTTTAACGGAAGCAACGGCCCAAAAATATTTCGGCAATGATAATCCGCTTGGTAAATTTCTTCGGTTTGAGAATCAGCATGATTTAAAAGTTACCGGCGTTCTGGAAAATGTGCCTTCAAATTCCCATTTTCAATTCGATTTTCTGGCGTCATTCTCCAGCCTGGAAGCCATTTACCCGGATCGGACAATGGAGGGCTGGTATTGGAATCCTTGCTGGACCTATATTCAGTTAAAGGAAAGCGTGCAACCGGCTTCCCTGGAAGCGCAGTTTCCGGCCTTCGTTAAAAAATATTTCCACCCGGCGATTATCGACAAAACCAAACTTTACTTGCAACCGCTCACCGATATTCACTTGCATTCCCATCTCGATTTTGAAATTACACCCAATAGCGATATTTCCTATGTTTATATCTTTTCCCTGGTGGCAATTTTCGTGCTGCTGATTGCCTGTATCAATTTTATGAATTTAGCCACTGCCCGCTCGGCAAACCGTGCCCGCGAGGTGGGTATGCGCAAGATGTTCGGAGCGCATCGCGGACAGCTAATCAAACAGTTTTTGGGCGAATCACTGCTGCTGAGCGTTTCTGCGATGCTGTTGGCGTTAGTTCTCATAGAGATTTCGTTGCCGGCATTTAACAGTATTTCCGGGAAAAGTATTTCATTGGGCCATTTTTTAAAAGGTTGGGTGTTGGGAAGTTTGTTGCTAGTGACGTTGCTTGTCGGTATTGGTGCGGGAATTTACCCGGCATTTTTTCTCTCCGGATTCCAACCGGTAAAAGTTTTAAAAGGTAGTTCGCACCTGGGGCGAAAAGGCGGTACGCGCTTCCGCAGCATCCTGGTCATCTCCCAATTTGTGATTTCGATTGCCTTGATTGTCGGGACAATTGTTGCCCACCAGCAGCTCAATTATTTGCGAAATGAACGCCTGGGGTTCAACAAAGAAGAAATCGTGATGATCCCCATTTTTCGTACCTCGATGGCACAGCAATATGAAGCATTTACCGAACGAATTTTGCAGCATCCTAACATTTTTGAATGTATCGGCAACCGAGGATGTGGTCGGCGCGAAGTACCAAACTGCAACCTATCAGCCGGAAGGGTTGGGAGAAGAGCGCCCAATACAATTTCCCCGGCTGTTCGTTCAATACGATTTTGCCAAAACCTTTGATATCGAGGTCATTGCCGGAAGAGATTTTTCCCGCGAATTTCCGGCGGATTCGGTTCACGGT
>CAXHHS010000618.1:0-4840 GCA_964015645.1 uncultured bacterium | reverse complement strand
GCGGTTAAATGCCTGGAACTGTCGGATGCCGGGCAATCTGCGGCAATCATCGAAAAAATTCCGCTGGCAATTGCTACCCTGTTCCTCCGGCGAATCAAAAAAGAAACCCGGGATTCGATTTTAAAGGTGATTGCAAAGGAAACCGCCGCTCCGCTTCAGCGCATTCTTCGCTATCCGGACAACACTGCCGGGGCTTTAATGGATCCCCTGGTTTTTACCTTGCCGGAAGATATTACGGTAAAAGAAGCGTTAAAGCGGGTTCAAAAACGCCCGCAGCAAGCGATTTACTATCTTTACATTGTGAATCGAAATCATATCCTTTCCGGCGTCCTTAATTTGCGAGAACTGATGCTGGCAAATCCCAATGAACATTTATCTTCGATAATGCATACCAATGTGGCAAAATTAGCAGCAGAGGTGGATTTTCAAGCGGTTTTAGATCACCCGGGGTGGTTAGAGTATCACGCGTTGCCGGTGGTTGATCGTTCCGCCACTTTTTTGGGTGCAATTCGCTATGAAACACTACGCCGTATTGAAAGAGAGAGTAGAAAATCTCGTATACCCAAACACGCGATGACCGCCAGCAACGCCCTGGGAGAACTTTATCGAATCGGCCTGTCCGGCCTCATCCGCAGCGCCGGAGAAAGTTATACCCGTCCGGCGAAATAAAAATGAAAGGAATTACAATGCCAGCCCAATCTTCCACAGCTAATCAAAAGTTGATCGAGGAATTTTTTCAGCTTTATCCGGGGGAAGCAGCAAAATTGCTGAACACATTTTCCGTTGAAGAAATCCTGGGATATTTACAAGCCCAACCTGTTTCTCGCGCTACCCTAATTTTTGCCCGATTAAACCCGGTTATAGCCGCAAGCCTTATCGAACAGATGGAAGATCAATTCTTTACCCAGCTTTTTACTGCACTTGATCCATCGCCGGCAGCCCGATTATTGTCGCGTCTCGATACCGGGGTAGCCGAAAAACGGTTATCACTACTGCCTCTCCATTTTGCCAAAGAACTAAAAGAGTTGATGAACTACCCGCCCGAGACCGCCGGTTACTTAATGGATGCTAAAGTTCTTACTTTTCATCTTGATGATAGCGTGGAGTTCGTTTTGGAGAGAATTCGCGAAGTTC
The DNA here is from genome assembly GCA_964015645.1 of uncultured bacterium. Taxonomy (GTDB): domain Bacteria; phylum Calditrichota; class Calditrichia; order RBG-13-44-9; family J075; genus CAXHHS01. The sequence goes on along the minus strand of CAXHHS010000618.1, from coordinate 3,706 downwards.
GCGATCGCCGTATCGTAACGATAAATGTCGTCGATGAAGAGGGGCACCTTACCGGTGTAATTCCCTTGCAGGAAGTTGCCGTTTCCCAACCGGATGAGCGACTTGTTCACCTCATTCAAAACGAACCGGTGACCATACAAGCGATGCCTCCCCGGGACGAGGTTGTGCAGCTTTTGGAAGAACGAAAACTGATCAATCTTCCGGTAGTTGACCTTGATAAAAAACTCCTGGGAGTAATTCGTTACGACGCCCTGGTAACGGTCGCCAAACAGGATGCCGCAGAGGATATGCAGGCCATGTTCGGTGCCGGCCGGGAGGAACGGGCATTATCAAAAATATCGTTTGCGATTCGCAAGCGCCTCCCCTGGCTGGAGATCAACCTGGCTACAGCCTTTCTGGCTTCCGCAGTCGTTGGCCTTTTTGAAGAAACCATTGCCCGGATTACCGTATTAGCAGTATTTCTGCCGGTGGTAGCGGGGCAATCCGGTAACACCGGTTCCCAGGCACTGGCAGTAACGATGCGGGGTCTGGCGCTGAGGGAGATTCGCGCCCGCCACTGGTTTTTAGTTGCCCGGAAGGAAGTCGCAGTCGGTTTTGTAAATGGCTGCGCAGTTGCGCTCACTACTTCGCTGGTGGTTTATTTTTGGGCATCTTCTTTCGGCCTTGCTGCTGTCATCTGCATCGCTATGATAATTTCCATGGTAATTGCCGGGTTATCCGGGGCAGTTATCCCCATCATACTAAAAACATTCGGGCAGGATCCCGCTCAATCTTCTTCCATCATTTTAACCACTGTTACCGATGTCGTTGGTTTTTTTAGCTTCCTGGGGCTTGCTACAGTATTGGCCAGCTTTATTAATATTGCATAAGCGCTTTAAGAAACGAAGTCGATCCCGACGTATTCGAGTTAGAAATTTAATTTGAAATAGTTTCACTCAACGTCTTAAATTAGATTTATCAGGTTTAATAATATAACACCACAAAATGAGGAGCCTATTCAATGAAATTCAAAAAAATTTTAGTGCCGGTTGATTTTAGCTCAATTTCCGATAACGCAGTCGATCACGCTCTTTTTTGGGCAGAAAAATTTGATGCGCAAATAACCCTGGTTCATGTTAGCGTTTTGTTTCAATCAGAGGCCGGGGAAGAAAAACAGCTTCAAGAGTACGAAAAATTCGTTGAAAACAAAGATAAAGAGTGCCTTAAACAACTCCAGTTACTCAACAATAAAGCGGAAAAACGTGGTGTTGCTATTGATTCCGAATTACTGCGCGGGTTTTCTGCTGCCGATGCCATCCTGGAATTTATCGGTGATAACGACTACGACCTGATCGTCATCGGAACCCACGGCTACAGTGGATTTAAAGAGTGGATTTATGGCAGCGTGGCAGAGAGAGTTGTACGGCTTTCTCCCATACCGGTGCTCACAACCTACCAGGAATTCAAAAAAGCGGATGCCAAAAATATACTGGTACCGGTAGATTTTTCCGAATACTCTCAAAAAGCGGTCAAGCGCGCTATTTCAATTGGCCAGCAGTTTGGCGCTAGCTTAACATTTCTACATGTCGTGGAACAGGGGTTTCACCCGGCATTTTACGCCGCGGATATCGAATCAATCTTTCAAATAGATTCCGGCCTAAAAGGCCGTGTTATCCAAAAATTAACTGAATTTACCGGTGTCGCAACAAATGACGCTGTTTATGCTGTTGCAGAAGGCAAACCGCACAAAGCGATAAAAAAATATGCCGCAGAAAACAAATCCGATCTCATTGTAATGGCAACCCGGGGGCTTAGCGGATTGGAGCAATTTCTAGTTGGCAGCAACGCAGAAAGAGTGGTATGCATTGCGCCCTGCCCGGTGCTAACTGTCGGGCGTTCGAAATGATACCGGCAAAAATCGATAAATCGACAACTTAAGTAGGCGCAATCAAATAAACATCATTTTAGGTTAAGGAGGAGGCTAAGGCTAAGAAAATAAAACCTCAGTAGTCCATTTCAGAAATTGTTGTAGGGTTTACTTGAGAGTCGGTCATACTTCGACCCCACTCAGCATGACTCCGAGACGTCACCCTGAGCGGAGTCGAAGGGGTGACAAACCCCATAATTAATTACAAAAAGATGCACTTAGCCTCAGCCTCCCTTAGCCTTCTTAAATGCGATGAATATATTTGCGCTAAGCCTTATTATCAACTTTTAAAGGAACCGGCATGACAATTTTAATCATCGTTGTAATCGTAACTATATTAATTTCCGCCAATTGTTCGCTGTATGAGGCGGTGTTGTATTCAACCCGAATGGGAACGTTGGAATCGGCAAAAACCCAGGAAAGCAAGCCCAAACTGGCCCGCCAGTTTATTGTCATGAAAAAAAATATCTCGATACCAATTGCCGCAATTCTCATTTTAAACACCGTCGCCAATACTGCCGGGGCTACCATTGCCGGAATGTATGCGGCGGACGCCCTGGGTGCCGCTTTAGTGCCGGTTTTTTCTCTCGTTTTTACCCTGGCAATTTTGTTCTTCTCTGAAATTGCGCCAAAAACAATTGGCGCAGTGCATTGGCGCAAACTTTGGCCCTACATTGTTTGGCCGCTAACGTTAATGAAAACCGCCTTATACCCCATCATTTTCATTACCGAAAAATTTACCGCCCTGTTTATTAAGGGGCACAAAGCGCCGGCGATCACCGAAGATGAAATTTTAGCGATGGTACATCTCGGCGCGCGGGAAGGCGAAATTAGCCGCGAAGAGAGCAACATGGTACGCAACATCATCGACCTGGAAGAAAAAACCGCCCAGCAAATTATGACGCCGCGCCGGGTTGTGTTTTCCCTGGATGCCGCAATGCCGCTGGAAAAAGCCTGCCAGCTTGCCCGGGAAAACGATTTTACCCGTATCCCGGTTTTTGAAGGGGATCGAGAAAATATTATCGGGTATGTGACGGTGAGAGATATTTGTTTTCCGAAAAACAGCAAAGAACCTCCTGCATCGGTTAAATCGCTGGTAAGAGAAAGTTCCCATTTCCCGGAAACTACTAATTGCTTGACACTATTAAGTAATTTTCTGAAAAACCGTATACATATTGCCGTCATTTCCGATGAATTCCATGGCGTGGCAGGTATCGTGACACTGGAAGATTTAATTGAAACCGTGCTCGGCAGGGAAATTGTAGACGAATTGGATTCCGTGGTCGATTTACAAGAAGAAGCCCGTAAACGTAAGCCCATAACAAAACAAGGAAAATAACATTTTGAAAACAAGCCTGGTACAATTATTAGTGGTTTTAATACTAACAATGGCTATTTCCGCTCAGGAAAACAGCGCCCCGGAACTGCCGCTATCCGTTCCCGATGAGCTAATTCGCCCATTACGAAAGCTGGTTGATAAAAAATTCCAAAAGAAGTTAGAAGACCGCCTCAAGCAGAATAAAGACTGGTGGAAATTAATCGACCGCCGGCGAATGGCCGTTGGCGTGGTGGATTTAAGCGATCCGGTGGCCGTAAAATTTGCCCGGGTAAACGGCAACCGCATGATGTATGCCGCCAGCCTTCCCAAACTGGCCATCTTGCTTGCCTCGGAACAAGCATTGGAAGACGGCTTAATCGAAGGCACGCCCGAAATCCGCTATGACATGCGTATCATGATCAGCAAATCCGATAACCTGTCTCTTATACACATCTCCGAGCCCACGAGACTCCATTGCATCT
>CAXHHS010000617.1:0-4850 GCA_964015645.1 uncultured bacterium | reverse complement strand
ACCATCCTAAATCTTGATTCAGCCGGTTTTCGGTAAAGGTGATGAATTCTTCCGTGGAAACTTTTTTATCATAGTGCTCCCGGTAAAATGCGCTCAGCAAATCGATAAAACGATCATCATGCTGCATTTCCAAATCAATCAACATCATTCGCAGCATGTGCAAAACAAAGGCGCCTTTTTGATAAACCACAATTCGGTAATCGCCCTGGGTATCGCTGCTGAGGGTGCGGCGGCCCAACCATATTGGCCCGGCTTCCTGCCCATCGCTGATAAAAAATTTACGATTGCCGGTAATTTGCTCCCGGCGTTTTTCTAACAAATCGTAAAACTTCTCTTCGGTCTCTTCCTCTTTTTTGACGACTTCGTGCCAATACCACCAGCCGGCATATTCGGAAAAACCTTCGCTAAGCCATTGGTCGTGATAGGTTTTAAAATCCACGCCGATTCCCCACCATTGGTGAGCGGCTTCATGTGCGCGGAAAACATGATCGTCTCCATTTTTGCTGGTCGCTTGAAAGGTTTGCCAGGAAAGGTGCATTAAACCGGGAAATGCTTCCCCGTGGCCAAAAGGAATATCCGTTGCGAAGAAATGGTCGGAAGGGGTTTCACCAAAAATTTCCTGGAACAGTTTTATGCTATTGGCAATGTCGCGCCCTACTTCTATCTCCATATTTTTACCGGAGCCGATACCTGCTGCTCCCCAGGAGCGGGCAATTTCCTTATGCCCGGCCTCGGAAATCTGGATGGTAACTGGCGGTATGGTGTCATTCTCGATGCGATATTCTTTGAAAAAGCCGATGTTGAAGGAGACATTATGCGCCGGTTTATCCGTTACCCAGCGTGAGATGATGACGCCATCTGCTTCTTCCCGGGAAATACGTTGGCCAACGCTGGCAAATTCAAATTCATCGGGATAGTGATAGGTAACATCAAACATTGCACGATGGCGCAAGCCGTGTTTGGGATACCAATTGCGCGGCGCTTGAATATAAAACCAATCATTATACCGCTCTATCAAATTACCGTGATAATATATTTGTAGTGTATCAACATCACCGATTTGCATGGGATAGCGGCACTTAACCCAAATAAACGGATTATCTTTTTCCTTTTCAAAAACCGCTTTACTGCCATCTCCCCAAAACATCGAATCGACTTCCAACTCGCTAAACAATTGAAATAGCAACCAGTTTTGCGGCCCTTTAATCGCTTTAAAATCAATTTTTGCGGAAGCGGAAAATTTCAGCTGGCTACCCTTTAACGTACAGTTCAGCACATAATTTTGAATTTGCAAGCTATTTTCATCTTCATCCCGTAAATGAATGCCGGTTTCGTAATCTTCTTGCTTGTGAAATTGATTGATCACTTCCGAAACGTATAGGTACGACGGGCCTTTTAAACGACGCATAAAGCGCACTTCTTCCTGGGAGAAAGGGTTTATTTCGAAAAAAAAAGGATCGGTTTTGCTTTTGCTAAATTGGGCATAAAAGAACCCATTGTATTTCTCATCTAAAAATGTTTTTACGACAGAGGCATCGAGCACTTTGCCTTTATTACGATACAGGTATTTCAACGCATAATCGACGCTGGCTTGTGCCTGCCGGGCAAGGGAGCCGTTGCTAAAGTTTAACCGTTTTTGAAATTCTTCGAGCGTTGTATCGGCAAATACCAGCACCAGGGTTTTAAATTCTTTCTCCAAGGAATCTTCTTTATAAAATCGGTGCAGTTGATCTTTTTCGATTTTTGTTGGCGGGGTATAAGAAAATTTGCCCTTCCCTTTAAAAACCGCCGCGCATACTCTTTCTGCAACCGGTTTGCAGAAATGTAGTTTTCCTTTGATCAAGGTAAATTCGGCAACATCACGTTGGAAGGTGAAATTTTTGACTTCTACGGTTTGAGAAGGATCGGCTTCGAGCGCTAAAAATTGTTCTAAAATATGTTGATAGGAAATGGAAACAGTGTCTTTTGTTGTCGGGGATTCGGTTTCACTTTCATTAGAAAAGGCGAATTGCGAAAGTAAAAAAATTTGCAGGACAAGCGCTAAAAAAATTCTCATAACTCCTAACCGGTTGAATGTTTAGGAAATCTTTCGAGTACCATTTTAAATTTCTTGTGCAGTTAAACAATTTTGAATTCTATCAAATTGATTCAGTCGTAAGATTTCCTAAACTTATGTGTCGCGCCAATTGTTGCGCATTTTTTGAGATTCGTGTAAAATGCCCTACAGTTAGACGGTTATTTGCTGCTGATTGTTAACAACATTATCCTCGGGATCATCAAAGATTCATCTATTGCGCATGACAACCGCAGCCAACCTGCCCAAATCCAATGCCTTCTCGCCAGACAAAGGCGTCGCTGCTGCGAGAATTTTCCCAGTAAAACGGCAGTCGTTTTTTGGGATGGTTGCCAGTCTCATCCATTGTTTTTGCGTTATACAAACGCCCGTTTACCATTACATATTCAATGGATTCGGTATTGTAAATGTCTTCCAAGGGGTTCTTCTCTAAAACCAGCAAGTCGGCCAATTTGCCGGGTTCGATGGAGCCAAGTTCGTGATCCATGCCGATATAGTGTGCGCCGTTATAGGTCGCAGTTCGGAGGGCTTCCAATTCCGTCATACCGCCCTGCACAAACATCCACATTTCCCAATGGACAGCGAGTCCCTGGCGCTGCCCGTGGCCGCCGGTGTTTACTTTTACACCGCGATCAGCTAACGCTTTGCAAACGCGGGCATGGTCGATGTGACCGTATTCTTCCTCCGGCGACATATTTCGCCGGCGGGCACGGGCATCGATAATCGGGCGGGGCACAAAAGTGAGTAAGCGCTCATTTTCCCATACATTCCTGTGATGATACCAATAGCGCTCGCCGGATTGAGTTCCGTAAGAAACTACCAGGGTGGGTGTATAGCCAGTTCCGCTAGCTCCCCAAAGGTTTAAAACGTCTTCATACGCCGGGGCAATGGGGATGTTATGTTCGATGCCGCTGTGGCCGTCTAAAATCATATTCATGTTGTGAAAAAAAGTGGAGCCGCCTTCCGGAACCACGATCATTTCCAGTTCACGGGCGGCTTGCAGCACTTGCTGGCGTTGATCTCGGCGAGGTTGATTATAGCTTTTAACGGAAAACGCTCCGACGGCTTTCATTCGCCTTAAATGAGAACGGGCATCATCCAAACCGTTTACAACCGCTTTAAAATCTCCCTCTGCGCCGTATAAAATGGTACCGGTGGAGAAAATTCGCGGTCCGACCATTTTACCTGCCTTTACCAGTTCCGATTGCCCGAATACCACTTCTGTGGTGGCCGAGGGGTCGTGCATTGTAGTTACACCAAAGGCAAGATTAGCGTAATACGGCCAATTTTGCTGCGGGGGAATAAAATTGCTAAAATGCCAGGCATGGCCGTGCGTATCCACCATGCCGGGGATAATAGTTTTTCCGCTGGCATCGATTTCTGTTGCATCATCCGGGATAGTAACATCGTTACTTGTGCCAATAGCAGTAATACGGTTGCGTTCAACAATAACAACGCCGTTTTCGATAACTTCATCGCCGTTCATCGTAATAACCCGGGCGCCGCTAAAGGCGATTTTTCCGGAGGGAATATCGGTTGGCAAAACCAGCCCGGCTTTGATGCCGGTAGTGTCAGCAGGCGGAATACTGTCGGGAGCGCCGGCAATAAAATCGAAGGAGTCTTTTAAATCGCGGCTAAAATATTCCGGGCCAATCGTCCAGTGCAGCTTTTGGCTATCTTTCGACCAATGGAGATAGCTTCCGGCATCGCGCGTTACTTTTTTTACTGGAATCGCTTTGGTTTTGCTGTTTAAATCCACCGCCTGGCCGGTTTTTGGAAATGGGGTGATGTAGACGTTAAACAACTCCTGGAAGGCTGCCCAATTTTCATCCGGGCTGATGGCAATTTCAGTGGCGTATTTGGAGGTAAAATGAGTTCGCTTATCGCCACCATCCAGGCGAACGCTTTTTAGCTCCTTTGTTTCCGGCCCGTCTATAAAATAAAAAACACGGTCGCTGGTTTTATTAAATTTGGGCGCAGTGCCTTCTTCTATAATCAAATTACCCACACCGCCATCTTCCGCTGCAATCCAATAAATTCCCGGTTCCACGCCAAAGGAATACCCGCGAATGGCATTGCCGCCAGTGCGCTGGTAAACGATCATCGTGCCGTCCGGCGAAAATTGTGGCGCTGAATAATATCCCTTTTGATGAGTGAGTTTAACCGCATTGCCACCGCGAAGGCCCACTTTATAAATCGCACTTAGCGCTGTATCATTCCAGGTTGTGTAGGCAACCCATTTGCCGTCAGCACTAAAGGCTGGCTCGAACTCGAAATGATTTTCATCTTTGGAGAGGCGCTGCGGTTTGCCATCCGGTAACTTTTTTTTCCACAAATGGCCGGCGGCGTTAAATACAATCCACTGGCCGTTTGGTGAGGTGGCCGTATGGCGCAGCATTTTTGCCTCAAACTCCTCCGGCGCAACGTCTTGCTGGTAGCGAATGGCTTTTGCGATGGAATGTTTCGCATTCACTGTAAACGGTATTTCGGCTGCTGCTTTTGTTGCGATATTGATTCGCCGGATCTTTCCCTTAGCCCAGATAATGATTTCCTTACTATCCGGCATCCAATTGTAGTTGGGATAGACGCCGAAAATCGCCCAGGTTTCCTGTTGATCTTTGCTCAGGTTATCGTAAACCGGCCATTCCTCACCGGTACTAAGTTTATGAATATAAAGTACCGTTTTGGAACGCACACGTCTCACAAAGGAAAGATATTCTCCATTTGGGGATACCTGCGGTCGCACTGAACCGCCCTGGCCGGTAATGGACTTAGT
>CAXHHS010000616.1:0-4865 GCA_964015645.1 uncultured bacterium | reverse complement strand
GATGCAATGGAGTCTCGTGGGCTCGGAGATGAGGATAAGAGACAGCTGATCGACTAACCTCCGTGTAGAATATCCTGCTGCTTTGAGTATTTTCTCAAGTTGGGTTATCTCCCGGGCAGGGTGCTTCAGATCTTTTAGCTTTGACGTATTATAATGATCAATTCCAACTAATAGCGCCAAAGGTTTTCCACCGGCTTTCACTATTCCGGAGGATTTGGCATTGGATAAAGTATCGTTAATATTTTTTTGCCAAAGGAATTCCCGGGAATTTCTTGTTGCTTCCTCAACGTTAGAAATACCATTAACACTAAAAAGAATAATAAAAAATCCTAAAATCGGTAATTGTTTTTTGGAGCTCAAAATTCTTTCCTCCTCTTATCAGTATTCCTATGATGTTTTATTGGAACAAGCCGCTTGAGAACTTGCAAACCAGCCAAGATTATAGAAGAAACTAAGAGCTGCCGCTACAATAATTGCCATATAAACTGAAAAAGAGCGAAGATTTTCCAGAAAGACCTGGTATTCCGAGCTTGGATGAGGCAAGAAGTTCCGGAATGATAATATGATAAATCCATTAAAAAACAGGCTTAATACCAGGACGATGAAGATGAATATTCCATCCATATTAGAGCTTTTCGCGCCAACCCTTAGCTTAATTTGGGCTGTAATCGCACTGGTTAAAATAAAACCCAGATAAGGAAAGTAAATTTCAAAAAAAGCTCTTTGAATGTTAGAAACAGCTTCGGCCGTTAAACCGCAAAAATTAGGAGACATTGGGTCCTGGTCGCCGCAGAAAATTTTTAACCAAAGAGATAAACCCAGGAAGCTAAATACCCATATTAAAGCGTTGACCCAGGCCCATAAACGAAACGATCTCACATTATTCCTCCTCAAAGATATGAATCTTATGCGAATTAGAAGAGATACTCCATTTGATTCTACTCACCAAACTTATTCAAAAAATGATGCTTTAAATTTGTCCAAATGTTCAATAAGTGCGTTATGTAGTTCCGGTGGGTTTTTTGCCTGCCATTCTTCATGAACTTTGGGAGCAGCCCATATGTTATAAAGACGAATCTCCAATACATACCCGGATTCGGAAGAGTTGATTTCCGCTTTTAATGATGCATAAACCCAGATATTTTTAGAAATCCCATTTAAATTTTCCAATTTGTTAAAATGAGAACGGCAGAGAAAACCATCAGCAGAATGAGCGACGGTATCGATTACATAACTAAACTTATTGATACTATCAATCAACTTGCTCTTTCCACTTTCTAAAGAATTTATATTAATTGAATGTATCGTTCTTAATGTGCTTGGATAAAGGGTTAAAGCCGGTAAAGGCGGTAGACTATCCGGTGCCCGCCACAACGTATCATCTTTCGATATATTCGTTACATCTTTTCCGGATACCGGGTTGGGTTTACTTCCGGAGCAGGCAATGAGTATTATTAACAGCCCTGCAAACCAAAGGGTAAAAAGTTTTTGTTCTCGCATAAATATCTCTACTGTTTTCATTGACAATCAGGTATATCACATGTCGTTTCGTCGCAATCCACATCTCTTATTTTGTTATCATACGTATTTTCCGTAATTATCGGGCAGGGTGGGCCGCCGCTTATCTTGACTCCCGTGTCATTGTTTTTTATGATATTATCGGAGACTGTCACCTCCGAGAAAAAGAGATTGATGCCAATAAAATACCCGTCAACCGTATTCGCATTTACATTGCCAAAACAATTGATAAAATCAATTCCTTTGCTTGAATCTGCCACGCCCTGGTTTTCAAATAGATTCATCTCAATAGTAACGCTGGAATTGGTTCGACAAAAAATTGGGGAACCTGTAGTTCCTAAAAATTGGTTACTCTTAACCGTTAATTGCACACCGGCAGAGTCGTTAGAGATAATTCCTCCTCCAATTCCCGTAAATATGTTACCTTCAACCATAACTTGCGAGTCGTTAGCTAATTGTAGATGGTTGTCTTCATTGTCGTTAAACATATTGCGAGCGATATTTATCACCAAATTTGAGGCACTGCCACCGCCCGGGGCAGTTTCAACAGAAATTCCACCAGTGGTTTCCATCATACCAATTCCGTTACCGGCAATAGTGCCATCCGATACTTCAAAAGAACCACTGCTGCTGCGTATGCCGTTAAAATCATTATTAATGATTTCGCTATCACTGATTAAAATATTTGTAGCATTGAAAATCCGAATGCCATCGCCTTTGGCATCTTTAATGGTGTTTTCGGCTATGGCGATAAAGGATGCCGAATTGCTGCAAGTAATATTCGCGACATCAATTTCTTGAGGATCCGATCTGCCCCCGTTAACGATCGTAAAGCCGCGAATCGTTACCCCGCTCACATTATTAAGATGCAGTGTTGATCCCTGGCCATCACCATCGATAATCGTTTCTTGCCGATTAGTACTCAGCAAAGTTAAATTAGAAATAAAATTGTTGACATTTTCTTTATAAACTTCTGGTTTTACAAAGATCACGTAATTCGGTTGGGCAGCATTAAGTGCCCCGGTAATTGTTCTAAAGAACTTTATTGAATCCGGTGGATCGCTTTTGCTTACATATAGGTCTGGCTCTTCAACGGTTATGACTACCTGAGCCGGTTGGCTATATTCTCCGTTATGAGAAACCGTTAGTATAAACCCGTATCGACCGGGTTGTGGCAGAGAAATGATAGGTGATTCTTCTGGTGAATGAAAATTATCAAAAGGTGTGGGATTAAGCTTCATGCCTCGCCAGTCATAGGTTAGATTCATTCCAGAAGAATCGGAGGGATCAAAACTGCCGGAACCGTCAAGAACCACCATATCCGCGTCATTAAGAAGGTAGGTCGTATCGTTACCAGTAATTGCCACCGGCGGCGGACCGGAAACAACTGTATCACCTGGCATCGTATCAATAACAGTTATGTTTACAACATCAGCAAAACTTGAATCCTGCCCATCAAATACTTTCAGCAAGATCGAATAGGTCATGGGCACTTCGGCAATAAAATCTGGCATTTCCTGCCCGGGGTTGACAAGGATACCGCCATTAAGCGATTTCCAAAAGAATGTCAGTGGTTCATCTTCAGGATCATCGCTGCTTGAGCCGTCTAAAGTAATCAGGGTATTCACAAAGGTACTATCATCTTCACCAGCGTTTGCTACAGGTAGTTGGTTCGGTCGAAAGGTAATATTGACAATATCCGGCTCGCTATCATCCAATCCGTCATTTACCGTTAAGGCAATGCTGTACGTGCCGGGCATACTAGCGGTGAAAGTAGTTGTAGAATTTGCGGCATCGGCAATTGTTCCACCGTTTAGAGGTATCCAGAGATAGGTTAAATTTCCCCCTTCCGGGTCAACACTTTGCCTGCCATCCAGCACCGCTGTTTCGCCAAAACGCAAGGATTGATCCTCCCCTGCATTTGCAACCGGTATTTGATTAGGGGTAACCACCACTTTTGCTAAAACCGGCTTACTGGAATATGTTCCATTGTTTACGGTAAGGGAAATGATATAAGTGCCGGCTTCACCAGCAATAAATTGAGTTTTTACAGAGTCCGGTGATTCTAATATACCACCATCCAGGTTTTCCCAATGATAAGTCAAATGCAGATCTTTAGGATCCATACTGCAAGAGGCGTCTAATTCCACCGGCTCATTGATCCGCGTCGTTAACATCGAATCCATCAGGCACGCTATTGGCGTTTCTTCCAATGACGGTGTACCAACTACAAAATTAAACGATTTACTGGTAGAAAATCCGAATTCATCTCTCACTGTCAAATATACGACATAAAATCCAAATTCATTTGCAGAAAAAGTGGCTATCGGTTGATCCTCGTTCTCAATGGCGCCGCCATTTAAAGTCTGCCAGGAAAAAAATATTTCATGGCTATCAGGGTCGTAACTCTGGCTAGCATCCAGCGTTACAGCCCGCCTCTCTTCCAAAATAGAATCAAAAGGAGCAATCACGATTATGGGCGGGGATCCGGATTCAAATGTAACGGTTGAAAATGCCAGGGGGCTTTCATGCATGGATGTATCATTTACTCTTAATGTAATTGTGTAAGAACCTGCTTCTTGAGCGGAAAAATAAGTTGTGAAGGAATCCGGTTTTGAAAGCATTCCCCCATTTAAAGTATTCCATAGAAAGGATAACTGCTCGCCGAGCGGGTGCTGACTGCCTGTACCATCAAATAAGACACTGTCTCCCAAAACCACAACTGAATCGCTCCTGGAAATATTAGCAATTGGTACTGAGTCGGGAACCACCAGTGGGTTTATAATGATGTTTAAAATTCCCGCCTCGCTTTTATTGGTATCAGCCTGGCTCGTAACCGAAACAACAAACTCTCCCGGAGTAAAGGCAACAAAATATGCAGTCCGGTTATCGGTTTCTACATTCAATGCTGCGCCGCTGGTATTGAGCAACTTCCAAATAAAGAATGAATTTTGAACATCTACTGAGCCATCGGTTAAAGCGGCTTCGAGCGTGAGAGTATCTCCTGGGAAATAAGGCGAAATAACATCGGTGATGGTAACGGACGGTATGGGAAGTTCTGGAGGCGATTGAACAATAACAATTGGCTCCGGCTCCGTAAAGTCTTTACAGGTAAAAAAAAGCAGAATAGAAATGGTCATCAGTAGACTACCACGAATAATAAAAAATAAGGGCCGTCGAGACTTAAATTGCAAAGCAAATTTTGAAAAAAAGACCATTCTATCCTCGTAAAAAATTTTAAGGCAAATCTTAAGTTTTTTTGATGGCAAAATTTGTTGGTGACAGAAAGAATTTATAAAAAACTATAATAGAAAGTTAGTTAAAATTAAAAAGATTTAATATAACCC
>CAXHHS010000615.1:0-4878 GCA_964015645.1 uncultured bacterium | reverse complement strand
GAAGCAGTTTCCACATTACCAGCGGTAATATTTGTATAGCCGTCGATTGAGATTCCTTTTCCAAATGCGCGATGCGGCGTTCGGGTTGCCTCATTCCACTGAACAGACCATGGCCCGTGTTTTTGAACAAAAGACTGCCAGCGCTTGGAAACCGTCATTTGTTTCTGCACAGACATATCGCTGGCAATTTCCATTTTTTGCTGCGCCGGCAGCAACACATCGCCTTTGGATATTATTGCACTTTGTTGCCCAAAAAGAATGGCTGATAAACATAAAACTGCAAAAATGAGCAAAAATTGCCCAGCGGTCTCTTTTTGATGTTGTTGCATACTGTCACCTTTCCGATTTAATTGGGTTTTACAACTATTTGCTTACCCCTCGCATCGCGGCATACTACAAAAACCAGGCCGTAATTTTAAAGAAGAATCATATTAGGAAAGGATGTTTACCTGAAAAGTAACTTAAATTACCCCGGAATGAGTATGCGGAAAGCTCGGTTTTTATCAGAAAATCCCCAACAACTTTAACGCCATAATCAAAATTGCAGCAAACAGTACAAAACGGATTAAACGATCCCCTTTTTTGACTGAAAAGCGTACCCCCCACCAGGCACCAAAGGCATTTCCGGCGGCAAGGCTTAGGCCCTTAATCCAATCGACATTCCCACTCCAAACAAAGATGCCCAACGCAGGAATGGTGTATATTAATACAATAAATACTTTGTGCATATTTACTTTTACCAGGCTGATGTTTAAAAGATGAAACAGCACGGCCATAAACAAAAATCCAACGCCAACCTGGATAAAGCCACCGTAAAAACCGATGCCGAACAAAGAGGGATAGAGCAGCCATTTTCGCGGGTGGTGGGTCTCATTTTCAATTTGAGTACCGGTGTGATCTTTGTTTGAGTTGGGTTTAAACATCATAGAGAGCACGACACCAACAAGCACCACTGCCAAAATTTTCTGAAACCATTCATGGCTGATTTTTACTGCAACGATCGCCCCGATTAAGCCGCCGGGTATGGTCCATAGTGCCATCATAAAACTGGTTTTAAACTGATGCAATTTTTGCTGCCGGAATGAAAGAATCGCAAAAATATTTTGAATAAAAATCGCAATACGATTTGTACCGTTTGCTAACGCGCTGTCTAATCCCATAAAAATGAGTACCGGTAATGTTAATGCAGAACCGCCACCGGCCATTACATTCATAAATCCGGCAATGCCGCCTACAGCGAAGAGGATGAGGATATTTAACCAGTCCATTAAATTTTACTTTAGGTTTGGAGCCAATTATTTTTTAACTGTTCCAGGGTGAATCGCATTATAAATTGCGGAATAATCCTCATCTGCGAACCCACTTTCAATGGCTAAAACGATTTGCTCGCGAGCAGCTTTTAATATCGCGGTGGATAAACCGAGCGTTTGCGCATCTGCAATAATAAGATCGAGGTCTTTCAGAAGATGGCGGGTTGGGAAATTGGGATTTTTGAAGTTTCTCTCCAGCATCCGGTGATATTTTTTATCAAATGTCGGGGCATATAAAGCGCTGCGGCGCAAAATCGACATGAACATTTCCGGGTCAGCGCCGCTTTTCAATACCATGCCCAGGCTGAGAGAAAATGCCGCGGTTTCGGATACGATAAGTTGATTTAACGCCAGCTTTACAGCCGCGGCCTGTCCAACCGGCCCGATCCAGTATAAATCCGATCCAAAGGTTCGCAGCAGCTTTTCCCAATGATGAAATTGTGCCTGCGTTGCACCGATCATCAAAATTAATCGTTTTTCTCTCACATCCGGGGTACTGCCAAGCACCGGTGCTTCCAGGTATTCGCCCCCTTTTACTTCAATTTTCTGCTGAAATTCCCGGCTTTCCTGGGGCAAAATCGTTCCCATTTGGATGATTGTTTTATCATTGAAACTTATAGAGTTAGCGTTACCAAAAAGCATATCGAAAATTGCATTCGCATCGGAAAGCATCAATAATACACAATCAGCTTCGCGAACTGCACCGGCGGCCGAATCTGCGATCTCGATGCCGAGTTCAGAAAGCGGTTCCACTTTCTTTCGAGTGCGATTATAAACGATTACATCGTAACCGGCTTCTACTAATTTTTCACACATGGGATAGCCCATCAGGCCGGTGCCGAGCATGGCGATTTTCATTGATTTGGCTCCTTAATTACTATAACAAGTTTCTCAATCTGAGAAACAATTGAATTTTGCAATTGCAAATGTAACCTTTTATTTTCATCGCGATCTGTTTGCACTTCAATAATCGTTGTCTTTTTCTTTGTGATAGCTTTTTGATACGTTTTTATAAACTCATCGATTGTTTTCGGTTGATAATAAAATAGTCCGGCCATTTTTGCAGCATGTTGAAATTCAAGCGAGTGCGGCGTGCAAAAAAATTGTTCGAAAATATCTTCCTGTTGGGAAATCGGCAAAAAAGAAAATATGCCACCGCCACAGTTGTTAATCAATACAATGACGAGCGGTTGTTTCGTATTTGCCAAGAGTGATAACGAGCTTAAGTCGTGAATAAACGCCAAATCGCCGATAACCAGCGTAACCGGTGCATTTAACCCGGCAACAAAACCGGCGGCAGAAGCAATGGTTCCGTCTATTCCACTGGCGCCTCGATTTGCGGCGACAGAAACAGGGTTCCCGTTTGCTACGGCGTACATATCCATATCCCGAACCGGCATGCTGGAAGCCAGGAATAAACCGCTGCCAGACGTAATGGTTTCGGAAACCAGGCGTGCAACGGAAATTTCATTCAACTCGGGATTTGACCGCATAAATTGCTCGATGGTGTTTTCAACGACTTCGGAATAAAGCGCCAAAGTATCTAATAAAGTGGATTTTTCTTCGCCACCTGAAAAGAAACCCAATTGCCGGCAAAATGCAGGAATGTCGCATTCCAGCCGCCGGGTGACGATATGCGCCGGATCATAGCGAAAGGGATGATTTTGCACCACAATATAATTTTCCGGGGAATTTTTTTCGACAAATTGCAGCCAGCGTTTGGAAACGATTTGCCCGCCAATGTGCAAAACCGTTTTGGGTTTAAATCGCTGTTTAAACGTTTCCGAAAGCAATAACTGATCGAAATATGCGATCACTGGTTTTATCGTATTCCCCAGCCGCAACCCGGATGTTACATCCGGGAACACCGGCCAGCCGAGTTTTTTTGCCAGCGACAATACGGATTCAAATTCCTCCCGATATGCCATCTTTCCAGCGACGATAACACCTTCCGGCTCCGAAATGACATTTGCAGCAATCTTCTCAAACGCTTCCGGCTCAGGAACCGAAGTGCCAGCATCATACTTTGTATATGGTGAGTTTGATTGTTGCCAATTTTTTAACCGGGGAAACGGTTGCAGTTGAGAGAATGCATCAAACGATTTGGCAGAATCATCGAAAAAAGGCTCTCGAAACATACAGTTCAAATGAACCGGCCCAGGTGGGTGTTGTTGTGCCTGGTAAGCGAGTTGATCGACCGTTGTCAGCACCATTTGCGGTGAAATGTTGTTATCGGGGCAGGGCAAATCGAATTGCCATTTCGGGTAATCACCAAACAAGTTAACTTGCCGAATGGTTTGGTTTGCGCCGGTTTGCCGTAATTCCGGCGGGCGATCTGCGGATATTACGATTAGCGGAACATGATCAACCGCTGCTTCTATTACTGCCGGATAATAATTTGCAGCAGCAGTACCGGAAGTGCAGATTAAAACGGCTGGTTTACCGGTAGCGCGAGCGTATCCCAACGTATAAAATGCTGCGCCTCTTTCATCAAAAAAAATTTTGGTTTTTGCACTTTTATTGCGAGCAGCGGCAGTGGTTAAAGGAGTAGATCGGGAACCGGGGGAAATACAAAACAGGTTTATTCTGTTACGAACGAGTTCTTCAATAATTAAAAAGCCCCAAAGAACATTCATTTCAGAAACAATCCAGCGCTTTAATAAAATTAGCGATTTTGCTTTCGATTTCCTCCCATTCCTTATCAGGAAAGGAGCCGGGAACAATTCCTGCGCCGGCATACAAGTATAGCTTATTTTCTGAAACCAAACCGGAGCGGATGGCAACGGCAAACTCAGCAGAATCCTTATCAACCCATCCCACCGGGCCGGCATACCAGCCACGGTCGAACGGCTCCAGCGCAGCAATTTGGGCGATAGCCGCTTCCCGGGGGAAACCGCCAACAGCCGGTGTAGGATGAAGTTTATTTATTAACTCCGCATTATCAACATTCAATTTTAAGATACCCCGAAAGCGGGCATAAAGGTGCTGCAATCGAGCGAGTTTTAACACAAACAACCCTTTGTGTGTTTCCAGTCGCAGGCAAAGTTGTTTAAGCGCATTATGCACACTGTCTATCACAAAACGATGTTCGCGCAAATCTTTTTCACTCGTTAATAATTCGTTTTCCAGCCGTTCATCTTCTTCCGGGGAATTTCCTCTCCGGCGAGTACCGGCAATGGCTTCTCCTAAAATTTCACGCTTATTTTTACGATAGAGCCGTTCCGGGGAAGCACCAATAAATGCCTGATTTTTATCAGGTTGAAAGCAAAAGTGAAATGCCGTTTGATCGGTGTTTTGCAACCGTCTCAACAAATCGACGGCATTTAATTTTTCGCCAAATTCTAACACTGTTTTTCGTGCTAATACAATTTTCCCAACCTGTTTTTTGGCAAAAGATTTTAGCGCCGATTCAATATTTTTCTGCCATCCGGCACGACTCGGTAAATCTTTACGAGAAATCAATTCCGGCGCCGGCGGAAAGAATTCCGGCATATCCCAGGAAATTTGGCTTAATGCGTCCAGAATACTCTCTAACTGCTGCTCATAATTGTTAAGGGGGTTAAAGAGG